>JBCCLX010000017.1:0-22278 GCA_039026635.1 Pseudomonadota bacterium | reverse complement strand
TGGTAGCCACCCTCGCGGCAGGCCTCCAGCGTCGCCTGTGCAAGGGCGATCGCCGTGTCAGGCGTCATCACCTCGAAGGAGGCGAGCCCTTCGGTGTCCTGCGTTGCAGCAGGCGCGCCCGGCAGGGCCAGCGCCGTGGCCAGCAGAAGGGCACGGATCGGATGAAGGCGGGCGATGGCGGTCATTGCGTGTCGTCCTCTGCGGGCACCTCATCGAGGAGGCGGTTGAGCATCGGGTAGAAAAAGTCCTCGCCCGCATAGCCATCGAGCCGGCCCACCTCGCGCCCGTCCTGCAGCAGCACGAAGGTGGGGGTGAAGTGGACGCGGCGCTCCAGTGTGACGCCCTCGGGCAAGGGATCGTGGATATCGGCGCGCTGGAGCGGCGCGCGGGCGCCCTCTTCGGTGAGGTGATAGGCCCCGCCGATTTCTGCCTCCCATTGCTCGCACCACTCGCACCCGGGCTGATCCAGCATCAGCAGCGCCATCTCGGCCTGGGCCGGCGATGCGGCGAGCGGGAGGAGGAGCAGGGCGATGAGAGCGCGGTTCATGAGCCGGATTGACCCTCTTGCTGGATTAGACATAGTATTTCCTGAATATATGAATATGACAAGACCGGGATGAAACGTCTATGGAGTTCGACATCGGCCATGCTGGCGCGGCATTGGCGGGGCTCATGTCCTTTGCCTCGCCTTGCGTGCTGCCCATCGTACCGCCCTATCTCTGCTTTCTGGCGGGCGTCAGCCTCGAGGAGTTGAGCGGCGAGGGGGAGCGGCGTGCCGGGGCCGATCAGCGGGTGATCCTGGCCGCCTTCTTCTTCGCGCTCGGCTTTGCCACGGTCTTCGTCGCCCTCGGCGCCACGGCGAGCAGTATCGGTCAGGCCGTCAGCCGGCATTTCGACACCCTGCGCTGGATTGCGGGGGGCGTGATCCTGACGATGGGGCTGCATTTCCTCGGTTTTCTGCGCATCCCCCTCCTCTATCGCGAGGCGCGGCTTGAGGTGGAGCGCCGGCCTGCGACGCTCGCCGGTTCCTATCTCGTCGGTCTCGCCTTCGGCTTCGGCTGGACGCCCTGTGTGGGTCCGGTGCTGGCCGCGATCCTGTTCACGGCGGCGGGTCGGGAGACAGCGCTCGACGGGGCGCTCCTGCTCGGCGCCTATGCGGCCGGGATGGGCCTGCCCTTCGTCCTCGCCGCCGGTTTCGTGCGCCCCTTCATGGCGCTCATGCGGCGCGCCCGGCGCCATCTCGGGCTCGTGGAGCGGGCCATGGGCGGGGTGCTCGTGCTGACCGGCGTGCTTTTCATGACCAACAGCATCGCCGACATCGCCACCTGGATGCTCGACTACGTGCCCGCGATGGGCTGAGCCATAAGGAGACCGCTATGCCTGTTCGCCCTCTTGCCGCCCTCTGCCTGGCTCTTGTCCTTGTCCTGCCCGTGGCGGCGCCGGCCGAGCCCGCGCCCGGTGCGCTGCATCATCAGGACTGGTTCGCCGTGACCTTCAAGGACATGCGCGAGGACATGGAGACCGCCACCGATGAGGGAAAGCGCCTTGCGATCATCATCGAACAATATGGCTGCATCTACTGCCGCAAGCTGCATGAGGAGGTGCTTTCGGACCCGGAGGTGGCCGCCTACATCCAAGAGAACTTCGTCGTCGTGCAGCTCAATATGTTTGGCGATGAGGAGGTGACCGATCTGGACGGCGAGGTGCTCACGGAGCGCGAGGCCGTGCGCCGCTGGGCCGTTGCTTTCACACCAACAGTCATCTTCCTGCCCGAGGAGGCCGCGGAGGATGCCATCGTCAATGAGGTCGCCGTCGAGACCATGCCAGGTGCCTTCGGCAAATGGACGACGCTCGACATGTTCCGCTGGGTCCAGATGAAGGGCTACGAGGGCGAAGAGCATTTCCAGAAGTTCCACGCCCGCAACATCGAGAAGCTCCGCGCAGAGGGCCGCCTCTGAGGGGCAGCGGGCCTTGGGGAAATCTTTACATGCTAAGATTTGAATTTGATGTTGCGTCTTGTTCCGCCCTTTGGCAGGCTCTTTCACAAAGAAGAAGACTCACTGGGAGAGACGCACATGAACGGGGTTCGTACCCTGGCGATCGCCGTGACTTTCATGTCCGGCAGCGCCCTGGCGGAGATGGCGCCGTCAGATATTCTGATTGAGGATGGAGCGGTGGCGACACCGCTCACCAGCACGCCGGGTGATCCCGCCAGTGGCCGTGCGACTTTTGCGGGGCGCAAGCTCGGCAATTGCCTCGCCTGCCATCAGAACGCCGATCTGGAGGGCGAGCAGCTCTTTCACGGCGAGGTCGGCCCGCCGCTCGATGGTGTGGCTGATCGTTGGAACGAGGCGGAGCTGCGCGCCATCGTGGTGAACTCGAAGCAGGTCTTCGGCGATCACACGATCATGCCGGCCTTCTACCGCGACACGGGCTTCAACCGCCCGCTCGATAAGTTCGAGGGTAAGACGATCCTGACCGCACAGCAGGTCGAGGATCTCGTCGCCTATCTGCAAACGCTCAAAGAGTAATCGGGCCCAGAGCCCAGGGGAGGAAAGATGGACGTTTCCCGTCGCACATTCTGCCAGTTCGGCATGGGGGCCTCGGCGGTAGCGCTGTTGCCGTCGCTGCCCGCCTTGGCCGGGACCGACCCGGTCCAGGAGGCGATCATGGCCTTCACCGGCGGTGCCATGCCGGGCGATGGCGGTATCGATCTGACGACGCCTGAGATCGCGGAGAACGGCAACACCGTGCCGGTCGAGGTCTCCGCCGATGGCGCCGCGTCGATCCTGCTGCTGGCCGCCGGCAACCCGAACCCGGGCGTGGCGACCTTCAACTTCGGCAAGCTCGCCCCGAACCGCGCCGCCGCCACCCGCATCCGTCTCGCTCAGACGCAGGATGTGATCGCGGTCGCCAAGCTCGAGAGCGGCGAGTTCACCATGGTCAAGCGCACCGTGAAGGTGACGATCGGCGGCTGCGGCGGCTGAGGCAGGAGGAGAGAGAGATGGCGAAGGTAAAACCCCGCGTGAAAGTCCCCCGCAAGGCCGAGGTCGGCGAGGTCATCACGATCAAGACGCTGATCAGCCACCCCATGGAGTCGGGCCAGCGCAAGGACCGCAAGACCGGCGAGCTTATCCCGCGCAAGATCATCAATCACTTCACCGCCAAGTTTAACGGCGAGGTGGTCTTCGATGCCGCGATCGAGCCTGCGGTCTCTGCCAACCCCTACTTCAGCTTCGACATGATGGTGCCCGAGGCCGGCACGGTCCAATTCGAATGGGTCGATGACGACGGCTCTGTCTACACGGAAGAAAAGAAGATCGCGATCGGCTGAAGCCCGCGGCGCAAGAACAAGAGAGCCTGGGAGGAAAGTGATGAAGAAGCTGATGCTTCTTATAGCCAGCTCCAGCATCGCCGGGTTGGCGTTCGCTGGGCCGGGGCCCGATGAAAACACCCTCGTCATCGAAGGCGAGGAAATGGTGACCGAGGTCAAGACCTCGGGCGATCATCCGCTCGCCACCGTCTATTCGGGCTGGCGTTTCCGGAAGCCGGAGACGCAGGCGCTCGAGATGGATGATTTCGAGAACCCCGCGATGGTGGCGGTCGATTACGGGATCGAGCTCTGGGACACGGCGGCAGGGACATCGGCGCAGAGCTGTGCCGATTGCCATGGCGATGTCGAAGAGGCGATGGCGGGCTTTCGGGCCAACATGCCGCGCTGGAACGAGGAGGCCGGTCAGCCCTGGTCGCTCGAGCACTGGGTGAATTGGTCGATCACCGAGCATCAGGAGGCTGAGGCCTGGAAATGGGAAAGCCCCGAGATGCTGGCGATGACGGCGCTCATCGGCCTGCAGTCCCGCGGCGATCCCATGACGGTGCAGACCGACGGGCCGATGGCCGAATGGGTCGAGCGCGGCAAGGAGCTGTACTACACCCGCGTCGGTCAGCTCGATATGGCCTGCAGCCAATGCCACGAGGACAACTACGGCCAGATGATCCGGGCCGATCACCTCAGCCAGGGCAATATCAACGGCTTCCCGACCTATCGGTTCAAATGGTCCGGGCTTGGCTCGCTGCATCGCCGCTTCTCAGGCTGCATGAAGAACATTCGGGCGACGCCCTACAAGCGCGGCTCGGACGAGTTCGTGGCGCTCGAAGCTTATCTCGCGAGCCGCGGGGCGGGCCTCTCGATCGAGACCCCCTCGGTCAGGAACTAAGGGGCCACAAACCGAGGCCATTGCCTCGCTGTCTCTCCCCGCGCGGGGAGAGGCGACCGGAACGATCACATCGGCGAGCCGGCCAAGGGGCAGCGCCGCGCGGGTGCGCCCGCGAACGGAGGAGGCTTGGATGATCTCACGGCGCGACTTCCTGCAGGCGGCCATGGCGACGAGCGCGCTCGCGGGCGGCGGCATCGCCGGTCTGGCGCGGGCGCAAGGGCTCACCGAGGCGGGCCTTATCGATATGGCGCCCCTCGGCAACGTGACGCTGATCCATCTCTGCGACATCCACGCACAGCTGAAGCCCGTCTGGTATCGCGAGCCCTCGATCAATCTCGGGGTGGGGGAGGTGGATGGCCTGCCGCCCCATGTGACGGCCGAGGACTTCCTGCGCCTCTATAACATCGAGGCTGGTAGCCCGCGCGCCTATGCGCTGAGCTCGGTCGATTTCACGGCGCTTGCACAGGAATACGGCCGTATGGGCGGGCTCGACCGCGTGGCCACCGTGATCAAGCGGATCCGCGCAGAACGGCCCGACGCGCTTCTTCTCGACGCCGGTGATACCTGGCAGGGCTCGCTCACCTCCCTGCGCACTCAAGGCCAGGACATGGTCGATGCCATGAACCTGCTGCAGCCCGATGCAATGACCTCGCATTGGGAGTTCACGCTCGGGATCGACCGGGTGAGCGAGATCGTCGACGATCTGCCTTTCCCGTTCCTCGGCGCCAACATCTTCGATGCCGAATGGGACGAGCCGGCCTATGAGCCCTATGCGATGCTGGAGCGGGGCGGTGCGAAGATCGCCGTGATCGGGCAGGCCTTCCCCTGGATGCCGATTGCGAACCCGTCCTGGATGTTCCCCGGCCTCTCCTTCGGCATCCGAGAGGAACGCATTCGCGAACTGGTCGATGAAGTGCGGGCCGAGGGCGCCAATGCCGTCGTGCTGCTGAGCCACAACGGCTTCGACCTCGACCGCAAGATGGCGAGCCGCGTCGAGGGCATCGACGTGATCCTCTGTGGCCACACCCATGACGCGCTCCCCGAGCCCCTGATGGTGGGCAAGACGGCGCTCATCGCCTCTGGCTCGCACGGCAAGTTCGTCTCGCGGGTGGACCTCGATGTCGATGGATCGGGCGTGAAGGGCATCAAGCACCGGCTGATCCCCGTCTTCGCCGATGCGATCAGCCCGGATCCTGAGATGGCGGCGCTGATCGAGCGCCACCGCTCACCCTATGAGGCTGATCTGTCAGAGGTCCTCGGCACCACCGAGGGGCTCCTTTATCGGCGCGGCAACTTCAACGGCACCTTCGACGATCTGATCTGCAACGCGCTGATCGAAGAACGCGACGCCGAGATCGCCCTCTCGCCGGGCTTCCGATGGGGCGCTGCGCTGCTGCCGGGCGATCCGATCACGCGGGAGGACGTCTTCAACGCCACTGCCATGACCTATCCGGAGGCCTATCGCACCGAGATGACGGGCGAGATGCTCAAGGTCATCCTCGAGGATGTGGCCGACAATCTGTTCAACCCTGATCCTTACTACCAGCAGGGGGGTGACATGGTGCGCGTGGGCGGCATGGGCTACGCGATCGATGTCTCTGCCCCCGCGGGCAGCCGCATCTCGGACATGACACTTCTCAGCGACGCCAGCCCCATCGATCCCGCGCGCACCTACACCGTCGCCGGCTGGGCCAGCGTCAACGAGGGGACGGAGGGGCCGGCGATCTGGGATGTCGTCGAGGCCCACATCCGACACCACGGCACCCTGCGCGTCGATCCCAACAGCACCGTCCGCGTTGCGGGCCGGTCATGAACCCTGTGAGGATAGCATGACGAAGACCAGCAATCCGGGCCGTCGCGCCTTTCTACAAGGTGGCCTCGCCGCGGGCGGCGCGGCGGTTGCGGCCAGCGCGGTGCGCGCGGCACCCGATCCGGCCATCACGGATATCGAGCAGCAGCCCTGGACCCAGTTCACGGGCGAGGGGGTCGATGCGCGGCCCTATGGCACGCCGTCGCCCTATGAGGCCCATGTCGTGCGACGCAACGTGCCCTGGCTGACCGCCGATCCGGTGAGCTCGGTCAATTTCACGCCGCTGCACGAACTCGACGGCTACATCACGCCCAACGGCCTCTGCTTCGAGCGTCATCACGGCGGCATCGCTGAGGTCGATCCCGCGATGTGGCGGCTCATGATCAACGGGCTGGTCGAGCGCCCGCTGGTCTTCACGCTGGAAGACATCAACCGCTTTCCGCGTGTCTCACGCCCCTATTTCCTGGAATGCGCGGCCAACAGCGGGATGGAGTGGCGCGGCGCTCAGCTCAATGGCGTGCAGTACACCCATGGCATGATCCACAACTGCGTCTACTCGGGCGTGCGCCTGCGCGATGTGCTGGCGGAGGCGGGGCTGAAGGACACGGCCAAATGGCTGCTGCCCGAGGGCGGCGATGCGGCGGGGATGACCCGGTCGGTCCCCATCGAGAAGGCGCTCGATGACTGCCTGATCGCCACGCATATGAACGGCGAGCGGCTGCGCCCCGAACAGGGCTATCCCGCCCGCCTCGTCGTTCCCGGCTGGGAAGGCAACATGTGGGTCAAATGGATCCGCCGCATCGAGGTCGGTGATCAGCCCTGGCACCACCGCGAGGAGACGTCGAAGTACACGGACCTGATGGCCAACGGGAAAGCCCGGCGCTTCACCTGGGAGATGGATGTCAAATCCGTCATCACCAATCCCAGCCCGCAGGCGCCGATCACCCACGGCAAGGGGCACACGGTGATCACCGGCGTCGCCTGGTCGGGCCGCGGGCTGGTCAAAGAAGTGCACGTCACCCTCGATGGCGGCAAGAACTGGCACCAGGCCCGGGTCGACGGCTTCACCACGCCGAAGTCCATGCACCGCTTCTACTTCGAGTTCGACTGGGACGGCTCACCGCTGCTTCTGCAGTCCCGCGCCGTCGACAGCGAGGGCTACCTGCAGCCCACGAAGGATCAGCTCCGCAGCGTGCGCGGTGTCAATTCCATCTACCACAACAACGGCATCCAGACCTGGGCCGTGAACGCGGAAGGGGAGGCCGAGAATGTCGAGATTTCCTGAGACGGCCCTGGCGGTGCTCCTGGCTGCAGGGGTCGCCGCAGGCATGGCCGCGCCCGCGCTGGCGGAGGGCTTCGGCCTTGGCCGAGAGGCGCTGCCCGAGGAGATCGCCGCCTGGGACATTGATGTGCGCCCCGATGGGGCGGGTCTGCCGGAGGGCTCGGGCGATGTGCTGACGGGTGAAGAGATCTTCGCCGACCAATGCGCCTTCTGTCACGGCGATTTCGGCGAGGGCGTCGATCGCTGGCCGGTCCTCTCTGGCGGGCACGACACGCTCGCCGACGACCGGCCCGTGAAGACCATTGGCAGCTACTGGCCCTATCTCTCGACGGTCTACGACTACATCAACCGCGCCATGCCTTTCGGCTATGCGCAGTCGCTGCAGCCCGACGACGTCTACGCGATCACGGCCTATCTGCTCTACATGAACGACGTCGTCGACGATGACGAATTCGTGCTGAGCCGGGAGAACTTCACCGAGATCCGGCTGCCGAACGAGCAGAACTTCTTTGCCGATCCGCGCCCCGACATCCCCAACCTCGCCGATGAGACGCCTTGCATGACCGACTGCAAGGAGACCGCCGAGATCACCATGCGGGCGCGCATCCTCGATGTGACGCCAGAGGCCGATGACGATGCGACGGCCGGCCTCAGTGTCGAGTAGGCCATCCTCCCGCACCGGGCAGGGCAGCAGGGTTCGCCCTGCGGTCCTTCGGTGCTTCTTCGGCGGCGCTTTTCTTGCCGTCCTCTCTCTGCCGGCCCTGGCCGGTGATCCCGAGCGGGGCGTCCGCGTCTATGCCAAGTGCCAGTCCTGCCACATGGTGGGGGCGGAGGCGCGCAATCGCGTTGGGCCGCATCTGAATGAGCTGTTCGGGCGCCGGGCAGCAGGGTTGGACGGCTATCGCTACTCGGCCGATATGGCCCGCGCGGGCGCCGATGGGCTCGTCTGGACGGCGGAGAAGCTGCATGTCTTCTTCGAGAACCCGCGCAGTCTCGTCACCGGCACGCGCATGTCCTTTCGCGGTATCGCCGAGGCTGAAGATCGCGAGGATCTCATCGCTTATCTGCGCCTCTTCTCCGCGTCGCCCCGAGATATTCCTGAGGCAGAACCTACGGCTGCGCCGCGCGATCCGGACGTCGATCCCACGATCCTCGCGATCGAGGGCGATCCGGCCTACGGCGAGTATCTCTCCGGCGAATGCGTCACCTGTCATCAGGCCTCCGGTGCCGATGAGGGCATTCCCTCGATCACCGGATGGCCGCAGCGCGACTTCGTCACCGCGCTCCATGCCTACAAGAACAAGCATCGCCCCCATCCGGTGATGCAGCTCGTCGCGACGGATCTGTCGGACGAGGAGATCGCGGCATTGGCCGCATTTTTCGAAGGCGTCCAATAAGAGCGCCGCAGATCCGGGAGGACATAACGATGAGAATGAACAGACGCCAAACGCTCGCCGCGGCCCTCGCCAGCGCCACCGCACTCGCCGCGCCGGCGGTCATCGGTGCCACGCGTCCGCGCGCCGTCGTCATCGGCGGTGGCGCAGGCGGGGCCACGGCCGCGCGCTACATCGCCAAGGACTCGAAAGGCGCGCTCGACGTGACCCTGATCGAGCCGAGCCGCACCTATTACACCTGCTTCTTCTCCAACCTCTACATTGGCGGCTTCCGCAGCCTCGACAGCATCGCCCACAGCTATGGCAAGCTTGCCTCGAACGGCGTCAACGTGGTGCATGATTGGGCGACCGGCATCGATCGCGACGCTAAGACTGTGGCCCTCGCGGGCGGGGGCTCGGTACCCTACGACCGGCTGGTCGTGGCGCCGGGAATCGATTTTCGGGAGGGGAGCATTCCGGGCTGGGACCTCTCGGCTCAGAACGCGATGCCCCATTCCTGGAAGGGTGGCAGCCAGACCGAGCTTCTGAAAGCCCAGATCGAGAGCATGCGCCCCGGCGGTGTCTACGCGATGATCGCGCCGCCCAATCCCTATCGCTGCCCACCGGGGCCCTATGAGCGCGTCTCGATGGTGGCGCATTACCTGAAGATGAAGAACCCGACGGCAAAGATCCTAATCTTCGACCCCAAGCCCAAATTCTCCAAGATGGCGCTGTTCCAGGAGGGGTGGGAGACCCATTACACCGGCATGATCGATTGGCTCGACGCCGACTTCACAGGGCCGGTCGAGGAGGTGCGCCCCGGGGAGATGGAGGTTGTCGTCGGTGGTGAAGTCACAAGCGTCGATGTCTGCAACGCGATCCCGGCGCAGAAGGCAGGCCTGATCGCCGAGAAGGCTGGGCTGACCAACGACAGCGGTTTCTGCCCGATCGTGCCCTCGTCGATGAAGAGCCAGCTCGATGAGAACATCTTCGTCCTCGGCGATGCGACCATCGCGGGTGATATGCCGAAATCGGGCTTCTCGGCCAACAGCCAAGCCAAGGTGGCGGCGATGCACCTGCGTGCGGATCTGACGGGTAGCAAAGCCTTCCCGGCGAAGTACTCCAACACCTGCTGGTCGCTGATCGAGACCGATGATGGCGTGAAGGTGGGCGCACGCTACGAGGCGACCGAGGAGAAGATCGCCAAGACCGACGGCTTCATCAGCCAGACCGGCGAGGACAGCGCGATGCGCAAGCAGACCTATGAGGAGAGCCTCGGCTGGTACGCGGGCATCACCGCCGACATGTTCGGCTGAGGCGTCGCTGCGCCCCAGGCTGCTCGGCCCGTTTGGGCGCAGTTCGTCGGAGAGGCGTGACTGCTGCGCGAAGCGGCGGTCACGCGCCCCTCAGCCCCGTGCCTTCAGCAAGGCCCGGGCGAGGGGGAGCATGAGCGTCAGCGCCGTGACCACAAAGAGGGCGGCCGCGATCGGGTGGCCGGTGGCGAAGACCGTGATGTCCCCGCGTGTGAGGATCAGGCCCTGGCGCAGCGTCAGCTCGAGCGTCGGGCCCAGCACCATGCCGATCACCAGCGGCGCCATGGGCACGCCCTGCCGGCGCAACACGAAGCCCAGCACCCCCGCGAGCCCCATGACCAGCAGATCGAAGGGATTGCCGCGCACGAAAAAGATCCCGACGCCGCAGAGGAGAACGACGCCCGTCATCATGAAACCCTCACGCATGCGCAGGATGGGCGCTGCGATCCGGCTGAGGGCAAGGCCGAGGGGCAGGAGCAGCAGGTTGATGACGAAGAAGCCCGCGAAGATGGCGGCGATCAGTGTTGGATTGTCCTCCATCAGCCGGAACCCGGGCGTGATGCCATGCAGCGTCAGCGTCGCGAGCATCACCGCCGTGATCGCATCGCCCGGGATGCCGAGCGCCATGGTGGGCACCAGCGCGCCGCCCGTGACGGCATTGTTGGCCGCTTCCGAGGAGACGATGCCGTCGGGCTCGCCCGACCCGTAGCCTGCGCGGTTTGGTGAAGACCTTTTGCCCTCGGCATAGGAGATGAAGGCCGCGGTCGCCGCACCGGTGCCGGGCAGGACGCCGATGACATTGCCGATGAGGACCGACTTCGCGAGGTTCTTCTTGCGCCCCGCCCACTCCCGCCAGCGCGGCAGGACGATGCCGCGAAAGCTCGCAAGCACACCCGCCGCATCGGCCTTGCGGCCCACGCGCATGAAGACCTCCGACAGCGCGAAGATCCCGATGACGACGGCGAGCAGATTGAAGCCTGAGATGAGCTGCCAGTTCCCGAAGGTGAAGCGTGGTTGGCCCGTGATCGGATCGCCGCCGACCGAGGCGAGCAGGATGCCGATGGTGCCCGCGAGCAGCCCTTTGACGAGTGAGCCCGAGGACACCGAGACAATGCACGTCATGCCTAGAAGCACGAGCGCAAAGGTCTCGATCGGCCCGAAGTTGAGCGCCAGTGCGGCGAGCTGTGGCGCGGCCAGGAGCAGCACAACCGCCGAGACCAGGCCGCCTACGACCGAGGCCACCGTGGCCCAGCCAAGCGCCTGGCCCGCCTCGCCCCGCTGCGCCATGGGATAGCCGTCAAAACAGGTGGCCGCCGATTGGGGCGTGCCCGGCGTGTTGATCAGAATGGCCGAGATCGAGCCGCCATAGACCGAACCGGCATAGACCGCGAGCAGGAGCAGGATCGCCGGCGCCTGGCCCATCGAGAGCGTGAAGGGAAGCACCATGGCGACCGCGACCGTGGAGCCGATCCCGGGCATCGCACCGAGCACAATACCGAGAACCGTGCCGAGCAGCAGGGTCAGCAGCGCCTCGGCGGTCAGGAGCAGGGCAAGCGCGTCAGGGATCGCGGCCAGCATCGGGGCGCTCCGTCAAAAGAGGTAGGTGAAGGGCGAGGTCGGCAGCGGCAGTGCCAGAATGTGATTGAACAGGAGCACGAGGGCGCCCGGCACGGCCAGAGCATAGGCCAGGATCACGACGGGGTGGCGGATCCCGAAGATCCAGAGCGCCACAACCGAGAACGCCGCACCGCTCAGCATGAAGCCGATCCGTGTGATCGCATTTGCAAAGAGAAGCGCCGCGACGACGAAGACGATCAGCGCAACCCAGTGCTCCAAGGGCCCCGCGCGCGTGCCGGCGCGAAGGTCCTGGACGATAGCAATCGCGCAGAGCCCGATCATCACGCCAAGGATGATCCGCGGAAAGAAGACGGGCGATTGGGCGGCACCCAGCGTCTGATACTCGGCCGTGAAGGTCGTACTCAGGAGTGCCGCGGCAGCGATGAGCAGCGCGACGAGGGTCAGAAAGCGTTCCGAGAGGAGAGCCGTCATGGGCATGCCTCCGATCCAGGGCCCAGCGTGCGCCGGGCCCAGAACCGCTGTGATCAGTTGAGGCCCGCAGCGTCGATCAGGACGGTGTTGGCCTCATACTGCGCGCGGAAGAACGCGTCGAAATCGGCCGCGCCGCGGTAGTTGATCACGGTGCCGGAATTGGCGGCGAACTCTTGGAAGCCGTCCGAGGCGACGGCGGCCTCGCAGGCGCTCTCGAGCTTGGCGACGACCGCCGCGTCCACGCCGGCCGGCGCGAAGAGGCCACCCCAAAGATAAAGCTCGTTCAGCGGCGCCTCGATGCCGGCCTCGGCGGCCGTGGGCACATCCGGGTAGTTCGCCAGGCGCTCGTCATTGAAGACCATGAGCGGGCGGAAGTCCCCGCGGTTCATCAGGAGCTCGGTATCGCCGAAGAACTGGATCGTGCCCGCCGTCAGCGCCTGGACCGCGGGGCCCGAGCCCTGGAACGGCAGGTGCACCATGTCATCGATGATGCCGAGGCCTGCGAGACCGGCCACGGCTGTCAGATGCGTCATCGCCCCGGCGCCGGAAGAGCCATAGACCAGCGCTCCCGGGTCGGCCTTGGCGGCGGCAACGACATCCGCCGCGCTCTCGAAGGGCTGATCGGCGGAGGTGAAGAGCAGCGTCGGCGAGGCCGCGATCGAGCAGATCGGCGTCCAGCTGTCCACGCCATAGGGCACATCGCGGATCTGCGGCTGGATCGTCGAGACGGTGATGGAGAAATAGCCGAGCTGATAGCCGTCCGCCCGCTGGCCCTGCAGCGCCGAGGCCGCCACCGTGCCAGAGCCGCCCGCCATGTTAGAGACGAACACGTCGCCACCGATAGCCTCGGCGAAATGCGGCGCGAGACCGCGCAGCAGCAGGTCCGTGCCGCCGCCGGCATTGAAGGGCGCGATCAGATTGATCGGACGCTCGGGGAAATCCGCCGCGCTGGCGATCCCGGTCGAGAGCACGGCGGCAATCACGCCGCCGACGATACGGCTGCTGAGTTTGGTCATCGGATCCTCCCCTAGGCACCCTCATGCGGAGCGCCATTCATTGTGCATTGAGGAGATGTGGTAGCGTTGTCATTGGGGATGTCAACGTTGTCATGACGCGCTCAGAGGGTCTACCTAGGGGGCAAGACGGAGCGACGATGACCAGGATCAAAACCAGTCCGGACGGCCCGCCACCGGGCAAGATCCGTCGCACGACCCTGCGGGATGTGGCTCGGCTTTCAGGCGTGAGCGATATCTCCGTCTCCCGCGTCATGCGGGGCGCGCCCTCGGTCTCACCTGGCCTGCGGGAGCGCGTGATGGCCGCGGCCGATGCGCTGGGCTACACGCCGAACCGGCTCGCCGGCGCGCTCAAGACGCAATCGAGCAATCTGGTCGCCGTGGTCGTGCCCTCGATCGGCAATGGTGTCTTCCCCGAGGTGCTGGACGGCATCGAGACGGTGCTGACGAAGGCGGGTCTGCAGCCTGTCTTGGGCATCACGCAATATGATCGCGCGCGCGAGGTGCAGGTGCTGCGGGATATGCTGGCCTGGACACCCATGGGCGTGATCATGGCTGGGACCGACCATGACCCGGCCGTGCGCAGCATGATCGCGCAACAGGACATCCCCGTCGTCGAGTTCATGGATATCGACCACGCGCCGATGCAGGCGGGCGTGGGCATCTCCAACCGTCGCGCGGCGATCGCGGTTGCCGATCTGCTGGCCGACCGCGGCTATCGCCGGCCGGGCTACATCGGAGCCTGGGGCGAGCAGCCTGATCGATCGAGAGCACGGCGCGAGGCCTTTGAGGAGCGGCTGGCCGAACGCGGCATCCCGCTGCGGGACCGAGAGATTTCGCCCAAGCCTGCCACCGTGGAGGGCGGGGGGCGGTCCACTGAGCGTCTGTTGACGCGCACGCCCGATATCGATGCGATCTTCTACGCCAATGACGATCAGGCCCTCGGCGGTCTTTTCCATTGCCAGCGGGCGGGCCTGCGGATCCCTCAGGACATCGGGATCATCGGCTTCAATGGCATCGGCATGGGGCTGGCCACGCCCGTGGTGCTGAGCAGTGTCGAGACACCGCGCTATCAGATGGGGGTGGAGGCGGCCCGCCTGCTCCTCAGCGCCGAGCAGGCACCAATCCGTGGCCGCATCGTCGATCTCGGCTTTCGCATCCGCCAGGGTGAGAGCCTGTGAGCGCTCCCCCTCCCGGCCCGGAGCCGAGGTGAAATCGGCGCCGTTTTCCGGGATCACGGTGAGGCGTCATCCCGCTCCTGGGCCGTTCTGACCTACCTCCTGGCGCAACTGCAGGACCAACTGATGCACGACTACGGATCGATCGCCGCTCGGCACTATGCGGCCTTCCGACCGCCCTTGCACCGGGGGATCGTGGCGGAGGCGCTCGGGGACCAGCGCTTCGCGCTTGGCCTTGATATCGGCTGCGGCGCCGGGGCCTCGACGGTGGCGCTGACAGGGTTCTGCGATGCGGTGATCGGGACAGATCCGAGCGCGGCGATGCTGGCGCAGGCCATCGAGCACCCGGACATCGCGTATCGACAGGGGAGCGCGACGCAGCTGCCGGCGGACGCGCAAGCGGTGGATCTGGTGAGTGCCGCCGGCGTCCTGCCCTATGTGGATCGTCCGGCGTTTCTCGAGGAGTTGCGCCGTGTCTGTCGGGCGGGGGCGCAGCTTCTGATCTATGATTTTCGCGTGGATACGGCGGTCCTCAAAGCCTGCCTCCCGCCGGTTGGGGAGGGGGGTGGCAGCCAGTACGACCACAGCCTGTCGCTGATCGACGAGCCGGGCTTTGAGACGCTGGCGACCGGGAACCGGCGCACCACCTTCGCCGTGACGGCAACTGAGGCGGCTCACCTCCTGCTCTCCAACGAGTGCCGCGGCAGTGCTCTTGCCGACGCGATCGGCGTTTCGGATCCCTTTGCCTGGGTCGAGGAGAGGCTCGGCCAACGCGCGCCTAGCACCGAGCTGTCTGCCGATATCTCGTTCGCCGTGCACCGCCTTTGACGGCACCTGCAGCGTGGGCGTCTGCTTTGCGCGGTGCCGGGGCGTGCCGGCACCGCGCGGTCTTAGGCTTAGAAGATGAAGACGTCTTCGATGATCTCCTCTGCCAGGACATCGGCCAGGAAGATCTCGCCCATGCCCAGATGAAGCGTCGTGCCGTCGATCTCGTCGATCACGATGACATCCTCGGGCTCGCCGCGGCCACTGATGTCGATCTGATCCATGGCCGGATCGAAGCCGTCTATGAAGACCAGATCGTCATAGGGGAAGCGGAAGACGTCGCTCTCCGGCGTGCCGGTCATCCCCTCTCCGCCCGGCATATCCGCGTCATCATCGCCCAGATCATCATCGCCTAGATCATCATCGGGCATGGCGAAGAAGCTCGTGACGAAGGCATCGATGTCATCGCCGTGGATCCGGTCGGTCTCATCCGCAAGGGCGAGCCCGAGCGCGAAGGCGATCACCCCGAGTTCGGGCTCATCCGTCAACACGCGGGTCCAGAAGTCGCGGCCATCGGGTTCGGGCTCGCGGTCGAGGATTTGTTGGTAGATGCGGCTGACGATCTCGCCCGCGCTGGCGCCGCCATAGAGCAGCTCGAACTCCTCGGAGGTGGCGAAGAAGAAGGCGAGATCGATCTGATCGATATCGGGATCGTCTTCGATGAGGACCAACCAGTGCTCGAAGCCCTCCGGATCGGGCATGCGGCCGAAGAAGGCGATGTAGAACTTGGCCAGGATTTCGGGTGTGACGAGGCTGAAAGCGTCCCTGTCCGGGTCGTCGCCAGCGCCTGGGTCTTCACCTGGGTCATCACCCGGGTCCTCTCCTGGATCGTCTCCAGGCCCGTCGTCTGGACCGTCGCCTGGGTCGTCTCCGGGGTTGTCCCCCCCACCCGGTTCATCGTCGCCCGGTTCATCGCCGCCCCCAGGCTCGTCCCCATCACCGGGATCGTCGCCTCCGCCAGGCTCGTCACCGCCAGGCTCGTTACCACCGCCGGGGGTATCGCCCCCACCGGGTTCATCGCCTCCACCAGGCTCATCACCACCGCCGGGCTCGTCTCCCCCACCGGGCTCGTCTCCGCCGCCGGGCATATCGCCGTCGTCACTGGGCGGTGGATCGATCGGGCGTGGCGGTGGGATGCTCGTCGTGGCGCGATCTACGACGAAGACCGCATCGCGTAGGGCGAGGAACGAGGTGTCTTCGAGGACCTCGTACCAAATCGGCTCGATCGGCCGCGGGAAGACGCCGTCCAGCACCACGGGCGGGCCCACGAGGCCGCCACCCACGATCGGCGCCGTGGTGGCCCCTGAGGGCAGCAGCGTGTCGGAGAACGAGATGCCGTAGCGCTCCTGCAGCTGCGCATTCGTCAGCCCCGCGAATTGAGGCAGCACCTCCGCAAGCTCCTGGCCCAGGGGCACGGGGACAAAGTCGGGCGATTGCGCCTCGAAGTAGAGGCCGACGTTCTCGTAGCCCGGGTTGTTGAGCACGATACGGTCCGGCTGGAAGACGGGCGGTACGTGATAGATCGGCTCCTCCCGGTCGCGGAAGGACTCGTCGATCCCAAAGAGCCCCTGGCCGAGCCCCAGGTCGAAGCCCGCGTCCATACTGATGTTGGTGCGCTCGAGATCGCCCTGATAGCGCTCGAAGGCGGCACCGAGCGGGGCAAAGGTGATGTTGTTCAGCTCGAGATTGCGCCCGTCGGTGTTTGGCAGGTTGATGCGGATATCGGTGGGGGCGGAGATCGTCGCATTGCTGATCACCGCCTCGCCCTGGCGCGGCGCCGCGATGCCGGTCGCGAAGCCGTCGATGTTGAGGTTGTTGAGCGTGAAGTTGTTTTGGTTGGCGAACTGATCGAGCTGGATGCCGATCGTGCCCTCGCGCCCGATACCGAGCAGATCGATGTTCTCGAAGGTCAGCCGCGTCGAGTAAGGCGCGAAGATGCCCAGAAGCTCGATGTTCCAGCCCGTGAAGTTGGAGAAGATCGACTGCAGCTCGGCCTCGTACTGCTGCGGCACGGGCGAGATCAGGTTATCGCTGACGAGCGAGCCATCCTGATCGTCGCGGTTGTCCGTGTGCAGATACTGGATCTCCAGCGCCTTCGGCACAGCATAGGCGACATTGCCGTCGAAGCTCGGGACCGGCACCTGCTTGGTGCGCACCTCCGTGGTGCCCGCCTCGGCGACAATGGCCCCATTGGGCAGGTTGGTCACATCGACCAGCGGCTCGCCGAGCCCCTGTTCCACGAGGCCGAGTTGCCAATAGATGTAGGCATGTCCAGTGGCGCCTGAGACGACGTTGTTGTCGACCGTCACGCCCGAGCCGTGGAACCAGAAGCCGTCGCCCTGCCAGCCGTAGTCCATGTTGAGGAAGCGGATGTCCGGCGACTGATCCTCGCGCAGCTCCGCATCGGGCGGGTTCAGATCCGCGCCCGGGTTGATCGTGCGGATGGCGATGTTGTTGACGAAGGAGCCGACCTCGTCGCCGGCCTCGGTGTTGTAGGCGGCACCGGTGATGTTGTGGCTCACGTTGCCGATGAAATCGACGTTGGAGGAGTGGTTCACATAGGCCCAGCCCGGATCGTCGCGGACGACCGTGCCTTCGATGCGGCCGGGCGTGCCATCGTCGCCGCCCCGGTGGAAGTGGACCGAGTAGCGCCCGCGCACGTTCTCGCCGCCCAGCAGCTCAACCTCGGTCTGATCCGTGCCGATGGAGGTCTCGCTGCCGCTCACCAGCTGCCAGTCGTTGAGCGGGATGCTCTTGTCGGTACGCCCCAGCCCCTCGAAGCTCACGTGGCGCGCGTCCACGTCGTTGGTATGCATGAACATCACATGGCCGCGATGACCCGCATCCTCGTTCTCGGAGCTGAAGGTGATGTTGCGGGTGAGGTTTGCGACATGAACGTCGAGATCGCTGCGGGGGGCGACATGGTCGGACTGTAGCGGGGGCTCGAAGAAGACGGTGTTGCCCTCGATCCGGGTGATGGCGACGACCTCGTCGCCATCGGGATCGAGCGGATCGGTCCCGGCGATGGTGATCTCATCCGTGGCGCGCCAGCCCCGCGGCACCTCGGTGAGCGTGATCGAGCGGTCCCCCGCGAGCGGTTGCTCGGCCAGCGTCGTGAAGGCGAGCTTCTCGGCGCCATAAATCTCGGTCCGCCCATGGAGCAGCGCCCCGCGGCTGACGAGGGAGGGATCCCAGCTCCGGTCGATTGCGCCGTCATCGGCAAACATGAGGCTCGCCGTGACGCCCGGGTCGATCGGGTTGCTTGCGGTGCCCATGCGCAGCGTGCCCGACATCGTGGTGACGAGCGTGTCGACCTTGAGCTCTGTGTGGCGATCCGTTGCGAAGTCGAGCGTGCCGTCGACGCGGATAGTTTTGATCTCGGGGGCAAGCCTGGTGTCGACCGTGACGGTCAGGTTCTCGGGGATATGGACCCGCGCGCCCTCGCCCGGCGCTGCATTGCCGGCCCAGGTGGTCGGATCGCTCCAGTTCCCGTTGGAGACGGCCCGAAAGGTCGCGGCCTCGACGGGGACGAGCGCCAGGGAGGGCATCATCCCCATGTGACCGGCATGGCCTCCACCCGAGCCCACTCCCGAGCCCCCTCCGTGACCGCCTTGCATGCCCCCATGCATCCCCATTCCGGCGCCAGCGCCGCCCATCTCATCTTCCATGGCATCCTCGATTTCCGCGGCCGCATGGCGCGACCGCTGGTGACGGGAAAACACTGTTCGTTAGCTGCAGACGCGATGCCCCCATCCATCCCGCAGCGATGCCATCATGGAATACCATGCCACTAGGCGGACGGGGCTTACGTGTCCGCTTCGGCGCGCATACAGATTTGTAAGACTCAGTGGGTGGCGAAGCTGATCCTCAGGACGAGGCCTGGGCTTGTCGGATCGATCTCGATTTCGCCGTCATGCAGATCGGCGATGGCCTTCACGAGACTGAGGCCGAGGCCATTCCCAGGGGTCGAGCGGCTTGGATCGAGGCGGTAGAAGCGCTCGAAGAGCCGCACGCGATGGCCCGCCGGCACGCCCGGCCCGTCGTCCCCGATCTCGAGGCAGAGCGCGCCGTTTCGTCGGCCGAGTGTAAGCCAGGCCACAGCGCCGTCGCGGGCATGATCGAGACTGTTCTCGAGAAGGTTCGAGGTCATCTGCACGAGGAGCGCCTCATCGCCCTGCAGCGTCAGGCCAGGCGCGATCTGCGCGGTCAGGCTCTTGTCCGCATCCTGGAAGACGGGCGTGAAGCTCTCGGCCAGATCGGCCATCACGGCGGAGAGGTCGACGGCACCGAAGCCCGCCTTGCGTGAGCCCGCTTCCACTTCGCCGAGGCGCAGGAGCGCATCGAAGACGCGCACCAAACTCGCGATATGCCGCTCGGCCGCGTCCACATGGCGAGCCACGGCGTCTTGGTCCTCGAGATCGCGCGCGATCAGCTGCAGTCGCCCGCCGATGTTGCTGAGTGGCGTCTTGAGATCATGCGCGACGCCGACCGAGACCTGCTCGATGTTGCGCGCCAGAACCTCCAGCCGGTCGAGCATCGCATTGACGTCGATGGAGAGGCGCTCAAACTCGTCCCCAGAGCCGCTGAGCGGGAGACGCCGGTCGAGCGCCCCACCGGCCACTGCGGCTACCGTGGCCGAGAGGGTGTCGAGGCGGCGATAAACGGCCCCGCTGAGGATCAGCCCCAACACCCCGCCGAGCGGCAGGGCCAGGATCGCGATGGTCAGCGTTGCGATGGTCGCCGTCTCGCGGATCTGCGTCAGTGTCTCGGGGACGAAGAGGGCGATTGTCGCGTGGAACTCGTCGTCGAGATCGAAACGGTAGGAGAGCGCCGGTCGCTCGATGTCGTAATCGAGTTCGCTGACCGACCAGCCGGGCTCGCCATAGAGGCCGGCAAAGCCTGCGACGGGCGCGTGATCGTGCCGACGGACCACCGCGATGATCTCATGCTCTGCCCGGGCGGCCTTCAGGTGCTCGAGCGTGTTGAAACCTCCACCATCCGGCGCCACGAAGTCGATCAGCGCCTCGAGCCCCGCACCGTGATAGCGCGCGGCTGCGGTCTCTGCGCCCGCCGCGATGCGCGCCCTTTCTCCGCCTTCCATCCACCACAGGGCTGCGGAGGACCCGGCCCAGATCAGCGCGGCGCCGCCGAAGGCCACGGCCGCGGAGGTGGCAAGTGTGATGCGAAAAACGCTGGAACTCAGCCGTGCACTAAGGCGCCGCGATGACATAGCCCGATCCACGCACCGTCCTGATCAGTTCAACGGAGAAGCCGCGATCCACCTTGCCCCTCAGCCGGCTCATATGCGTGTGCACAAGGCTGGTCTTCGGGTCGAAGCGATAGCCCCAGATCCGCTCGAGCAGCATCGTGCGGGTGACGACCCGTCCCTCGTTGAGCATCAGATACTCCAAGATCCTGAACTCCCGCGGCGAGAGCTCGAGAGCGGTGCTGCCGCGCATGACGGTCCGCGTGAGGCGGTTGAGGTGCAGATCGTCGATGGCCAGTTCGGCCGCCTCTACGGCCAGAGGCGGGCGGCGGTGCAGCGCCTTCAGCCGGGCATAGAGCTCCTCGAACGCGAAGGGCTTGACGAGATAGTCGTCCGCGCCCCCGCTCAGGCCATCGACACGCTCGTCGATCCCGCTGCGTGCCGAGAGGATCAGGATCGGTGTCTCAACGCCGCTGGCGCGCAGGAGCCGGATCGCATCGAGACCATCCATACCCGGCAGCATCCGATCGAAGATGATGACATCGAGATCGCCATCGGTGGCGGCCAGAAGCCCGTCCCGCGCCGTGCGGCGATGCTCAACCGCGGCCCCGTTCTCCGAAAGCCCCTGGACGACGAATGCCGCCGTTTCGGCGTTATCCTCGACGAGGAGCACTCTCATGGGCAGAGCCCGCGCCGCCCGGGGTCGCGGCTCCAGCAGGCGGGTGCGATCGCGCCCTCGGGCTGAACCGGCAGGGTCGATGCGTATCCCAACAGCGCCCCTCTCACAGCGTCTTCCGCATGATCGGTCGTGTTGGCGTCCGGCGCACGACCTCCTGGAAACCCGCCTCTCGGAAGGCCCCGACAAAACCCGTCCAGGCGTAGACGGGCGGATACTTCTCCTTGGGCGTATCGATGGGATAGCCTTCGAGAACCGTCGCGCCGTTGCCCTTCGCAAAGGCGCAGGCGCCGCGCAGTAATCGGCTCGAGAGGACGCGCAGCCGATAGCGCTTGTCGATCAGAAAGCAGGACACGCTCCAGACCTCGGCGGCGTAGACCGGCTGCAGCGTGCGCGATGTCTCGAGCCTCAGGAAAGCCGAGCGTCGGTCCACCTGGATCCAACCGATCGCCTCCGAGCCATGGTAGGCAACGAGCCCGGGGACATGCCCGGCATCGAAGAGCGCTTTCATCGCCAGTCGATTGCCCTCGCCCATGCCGGCGTCCATCTCGCGCTTCGTTTGGCGCCAGAGCATGCACCAACACCCCCCACAGCCGCCCCTCTCCCCCATGACCATCAAGAACGCGTCCCATGTGGCGGGGCGGACGTCGATGGCGAGAGCGTGCTGCGGTGTGACCATGGGACCCCATTGGCTCGGGCTGGCTTACGGTGCGGTCGTCGAGGGTTCATGCAGCCAATCTCATCACAGGAACGCTCCGCAAGACGCGCGCCACCGCCGTTGCCCAAACGGGCGGGTCTGGCCGAGGCTCAGGCGAGGTCGTCCTCCAGAAAAATGCCTGCGCCGAGGAGCTCCGCCTTCAAGGCCACGTTCTCGGGGCTCTCGCTGAAGGCGAGGAGGGCGTCCTCGCGCGGCAAGAGGGCGTCCAGGGCGTCGCGCCAGAAATCGGCCCCGTCCGGGTCCGGTGAGCGCTCGAGGACATCGGTGTAGAGGAGGGTGACGAAGGCCTCGTTGCTCAGGCTGGCATAGCGTTGGAGGTACTCGCCGCTCTCCAAGAAGCTTCTCGCGACCGCGGCCTCGCTCGCCCCACCGCGCATGACATCGATCCAGAAGAGGGCGCCCGGCCCGTCCGGCGTTCGGTCCATCACGGCGTCATAGAGGCGGAAGAGAAAGCCCACCCCGGTGCCGGGTGCATCGAGCAGGAGGGTCCCGTTCTCAAAGGCGATCTGTTCGATCTCGATCAGGGTATCGAGGCCGCCGTCCTGAAGCCTGAGCGTGCCGCCCAGCATCACCCGATCGGCCGAGAATGCACCGGTGGCGACGGCCGTGTCGTAGCCC
>JBCCLX010000016.1:0-22315 GCA_039026635.1 Pseudomonadota bacterium | reverse complement strand
GAGCGCCGGCTCGAGCGCTGCCATCGGCCCTATCATCGCGCGGTCGCATCCGCGATCGATGCGATCGAGGGGGAGGGGGCGCTCCCGGTGCTGGTGTCGATTCATTCCTTCACGCCGCAGCTGCGCGGACGATCCCTGCGGCCTTGGCACCTCGCGCTCCTCTGGGACCAGGATGATCGGCTCCTGCGGCCTCTCGTGGAGGCGTTGATGGCGGAGCCGGAGGTGGGAGGTGAACCGCTCTGCATCGGTGACAATGAGCCCTACACGGGCGCTCTTGCGGGCGATTGCATGAACCAGCACGGGACCCGCCGGGGCTTGCCGCATATTCTGATCGAAGTGCGCAACGATCTGATCGCAGTGCCGGAGGGGCAGGCGGCCTGGGGGGGCCGGCTCGCTCGTGCCGTGCAGGTCGCGGTGGGCCAGATGGTCGTTTGAGCGCCGCTCGGCTCTTGAACGCGGCGGCTCTGGCCCGATCTCGGAGAGATGCGATCCAGGAGGAGAGCCTCATGCGAACCCTAACCGCTATCGCCCTTGCCGCAGCGCTGCTTGCCCCTGCGGTACAGGCTGCCGCTCAAGCGACGCTGCCCGAACCCCTGGATGAGCGCCAGGCCGTGGAGCGCTTCGGGGCGATCCGTGACATGCTGGACGAGGCGGCGGAGGCGCGGGCGCGGGCGGAGCGCGGCGATACGACCATGGTGGAGGAGCTCCTGCGCCAGACCCCGCGAGACCGGGCCAATGACCTGCTCGCCGAAGCCTTTGCCGTGGTCGCCGATCAGCCGGTGACGCGCCTGCAGCAGGAGACGGCGGCCGCGCGCTCGCGCATCGCCGCGGCGCGGGAACAGATCGCGCGGCTGCGCGAAGAGAAGCTCTTTGCCCCCGAGGAGACGACGCTCTGGCAGGGGCTGCAGGGCCAGCAGGATCGCGAGGGTGTGGAGGAGGCGATTGCCGCGCTCGAGGCCGAGATCGCCGATGATGAAGCACTGATCGCCGAGAACCGACGTGCCTTCATCGAGGCCATGGCGGGCATCGGCACGCCGATCTCGCCCGAGCAGGCGGACCTGCTCCTCGGCGGTGTGACGGGCGGCGATATCATCGCCATTGCAGCGGCTTACGACGTGGTGCGCGATATTGCGGCGGCGCTGCGCAAGGTGGTTGCTGAGAGCGGAGAGGAGGCGAGTGCGGCGCGACGCTATTACACGCTGCACACGACGCTGATCGCGCTTCTCGCCCATGCTCAGGAGACCTTCATCATCCGGGTCGAAGAGGAGTATCTGCCCAAGCTCGATGCCATCGAGGCCGAAGTGGCGGAGACCCGGGCGGAGACCGAGAGGCTTCTCGCCGATGGACCGAGCGCGGCCCAGCGTCGGGTTCTCGAGACCAATCGCGAGAGCCAGGCGCTCTCCTTGAAGGCAGCCCGGCTCTACCGCCGCTTCCTCGAGCGCCAGCGTGATGCGGTGGCCGAGCGCCTTTACACGACGCGCCGGGATCTAGCGGTCGCGGATAACACGCTGCGCACCGTGGATGCGAGCTTCCGGCTGCTCGAGATCATGCGAGCGGCGCGGCTCGAGTTCGAGGCGCTCGATGCGCTCGAGAGCCCGGGCCTCGACACGCTCTTTGAGAATGAAGCGCTGCGCCGTGAGTTCGAGGTGCTCTCGGACCGGCTCCGCGGGCCTTCATCGTAACCAAGGGAGAGAGAGATGAGCGATGCTGAACGCCAGGAGATCGAGGCGGCCGTGTTTCGCCGGCTGCGCGACCATCTGCGCGAGCGCACGGATGTCCAGAACATCGACCTGATGAACCTGGCGGGCTTCTGTCGGAACTGTTTGTCGGCCTGGTACGAGGAAGAGACGGCGGCGCGGGGCGGGGCTTTGGACAAAGCTGCAGCCCGCGAGATCGTCTACGGCATGCCTTACACCGAATGGCGTGACCGCTATCAGACCGAAGCGACCGAGGCGCAGAAGGCGGCCTTTGAGCGCTCGGGGGGCGGTCACTAAGCGCGCTAAACGCTGAGGTCTGTGGTGGAGCGGGCTGACGGGAGCCCGTTGCGCATCCCTCGCCGACGCTCGGGACGCGACGCCCTCCCGCCAGCCCGCTCCACCTGATGGCGATCCTGCACGGCGATCCGGCTGGGAATGACGCCTCTCAGAGGGGGGATCTGACCCGGTAGCCCTGCAGGCTCCAGGCGAATTCTCGCGCGCTCAGCTCCTGACGGTGGCGCGCGATGCTGGTGCTGCAGCAGGCGCACCCGAGCAGCTTGTCGAGATGCCAGAGGTTGAGCGGCAGCAGGCAGGCATGGAGCAGCAGGATCGGCAGCATCCCCGCGATCGCACCATAGGCGATGAAGAGCAGATTGGAGACGATGGCGAGACGCCGGAGCATCGCCGGGTCCCGCGTGGCGAAGGTCAGCAGCACGAAGGCCCCCGCAGAGAGGCCAAGGGCATCCATCAACACGTCACGTCTCCATCCTCCGGCACATTGCACCGCAGCACGATGCGGGAGATGACGATTCGCGCCTGCGAAGATCTTCACGAAGCGCAGTGTTTTCAGCGGCTCTTCGCGTGAGGCTGGAAACGGGCCGAGCGACGGCGTAAGCCCACGCCCGCGGCAAGCGGAGGAACGGATGGACGACGGATTTGACGGGCCCCAGGGCGTTGCTTCGGGCAGTGTGGCGGCGGGGCAGCTCAAGGCCTTCGTCGAGCGCATCGAGCGGCTCGAGGAAGAGAAGAAGGAGATCGCCGATCAAGTGAAGGAGGTTTATGCCGAGGCCAAGGCCTATGGCTACGACACCAAGATCTTGCGCAAGGTGATCTCGCTGCGGAAGAAGGATGCCGAGGAGCGCCAGGAAGAAGAGACGCTCCTCGAGATATATCTGGCCGCCCTTGGGATGGCGCCGACGGCCGAGTGAGCCAGCTCAGGCGTGCTTGCGGCTGAGGTTCAGCTCTTCGAGCTTGCGATAGAGCGTGGACCGGCCGATGCCGAGGCGGCGGGCCACCTCCGCCATGCGCCCGTGGTAGATCGTGAGCGCCCGCTCGATCGCCTCGGCTTCGATATCCGCGAGCTTGCGGATCTGCCCATGCTCGTCGACGAGGGCGTCGCGCGCCGCCTCGGCCGCGTAGTCGGCCCCGCCCACTGTGCTGATATCGAGCCCGATGAGGTGTTCGGGGCGGATCTGTGGGCCATCGCAGAGAACGACCGCACGGTGGATCGTGTTCTGCAGCTGACGCACGTTCCCGGGCCAATCCGCCCCTTCAATCATGCGCGCGGCTTCCTCATGCAGGCCGGAGACCCGCGCGTTTTCCGCTGCGGCGAAACGGGTTAGGAACATGCGGGCGAGCATCAGGACATCCTCGCGCCGGTCGCGCAGCGCGGGGAGCGCCACGGGGAAGGCGCTGATGCGATAGTAGAGATCCTCCCGGAACCGTCCCTCCGCGACCATGGCCGGCAGGTCTTGGTTTGAGGCGGAGACGAGCCGGATGTCGATCGGGATCGAGGTGCGGCCACCCACCGGGTCGACCTCGCGCTGTTGCAGGGCGCGCAGTAGCTTGACCTGCGCCTCCGCCGGCAACTCTCCGATCTCATCGAGGAAGAGCGTGCCGCCCGAGGCCTCCTGGAACTTGCCGGTGCGCTTTTCGGTGGCGCCGGTGAAGGCTCCCTTCTCGTGACCGAAGAGGATCGATTCCACGAGATTGGAGGGCAGTGCGCCGCAGTTTACGGCCACGAACGGCCGCTCGGCCCGTGTGCTGCCGCCGTGGATGGCGCGGGCGAACACCTCCTTGCCGGTGCCGCTCTCGCCGGTAATCAGCACCGGAATATCGGACTGGGCGCCGCGCTGGGAGAGCTTGATCGCCTCGCGGATCGCGGGGCTTTCGGCGACCAGATCGTCGAAGGCCAGCCCGGTGCTGTCCTGGCGCGAGAGGCGGCGGACGTCGCTGGCAAGGGTGCTGATCGCCAGGAGATTTCGGATCGAGACCTCGAGGCGCTCCGGCCCGACGGGCTTTGAGAGGAAGTCGTTAGCGCCGGCCTGCATCGCCTCCACCGCGCGGGTCACGGACCCTTCGCCGGTGAGGACGATGACCGGGATGGTGAAGCCCTGAGCGCGCATGCGGCGCAGGAGCGTCATCCCATCCATCGAGGGTAAGTGCAGATCGAGGAGACAGAGATCGACGGCTGGTGCCGATTGCTGGCTGAGCCGTGCCACTGCTGCTTCAGAACTCGCGACCGCATCAACGCGATGTCCGGCCGAAGTAAGCACGGCAGACAAGTAACGACGTTGCTGACGGTCGTCCTCGACGACCAGGATTGTAGAAGACATCGACCCCACTCCAAGGCTACGCAATCCATCATTTGATGTCGTTTCATTTCGGTGATCTGAGGGCCGGTTCTGGGCGAGACCGGGGCCGATTTTTGTCCGAACGAAACGGATGCGGCGATTCGGCGGCAGTGACTGTCCAAGCCTGATCCAGGGTGCGGGAAGGGCCGTTAACCGCCTCTTAGAGAATCGAAATCGGTCCTCGCGGTCTCCGATAGGGCGGTCGGTGCATGTCGATAGAGAACATCACGCCTGCCTGGGCGGCCATCTGGTGGGTCGTGTTGTCAATCTGCGACGGCAGCCATAAAAACGGGAGACCGAGGGGAAGCTGACAGTGCTTTCGGTGTTCGGGGCACGCGGCTCTGTGCAAAGCAACCGTGTGCGGATCGGCGTCCGTAGGCCGGCCAGCGAAATTCTGGGGCGTACTGAGTCGAGAACGGCCCGACAACGAACGGAGAGAGGGATGACGAAACTCACGGTTGTTATGCTCGCGACGACGGCCGTCGCGGTCGCCGCTTGCGGCAAGCCGGACCTGCCGGGCTCGACGCTGGGCGCGACCTGGACGGCCGAGCGCTTTCTGAACGAGGATCACGGCGGTGCCGGGTTCAACGGCGCGCTGGCCTCGGAGTACACCGAGCTCGGTCGTCGCGCGGCGTTCACGGATACGCGGTGGTACAACTCGACGGCCTATGTGGCGAAGGCGGCGGCTGCTGAGGCCGGTGCCGATGTTGGCCCGTGGAGCCCGGAGAGCCTCGGTGTCAGCGGTGAGGCTGCCAATCTCTACGACGAGACGGTCGCCATCATCCTCGAGAACCGCGACGAGCGTCCCGAGGCTTGCGCCCGCTTCCAGGCGATGTGGGATCAGTGGCTTGAGGCGCTGCGTGGCGGCGACGGGAGCTGCATCTCGCCGGAAGACGCCTTTGCGCTTTATCAGGAAGCCCGCGCGGCCTGCCTGCCCCCGCCGGTCGATGCCAACTACATCGTCTACTTCGGCTTCAACCGCAGCGACCTGACGGCCCGCGCCATCGAGGTGATCGACGAGGCCACGGCCGCTGTTGCATCGCTCGGCGCCACCGCCCTCTCGGTCGTCGGCCACACCGACACGGTGGGTTCGGACAGCTACAACCAGCGCCTCTCGGAGCGTCGCGCCCGTCGCGTCGCCGGTGCCCTGGTCGACCGTGGCATCCCGCGCGATGCGATGACGCTGGCTGGCCGCGGCGAGCGTGACCTTGCCCGCGCCACGGCCGACAACGTCCGCGAGCCGCTGAACCGCCGCGTTGAGATCACGCTCTCTGAGTGATCTGGACGGCCCGCCGCTTCTGAGCGGCGTCGGCGCGAAATCGAGACGCCCTGCAGTCCGCTGCGGGGCGTTTTGCTTTTCGGCCCGATAGATCGCCTTGCACGCGCCGTCTTGCGATCCGCGACAGGGCGCCTCACATCTCGCTCAACAGGAGGAGGTGCCCCATGTCTCGCCAGCCGATCGCCCGTGCCGCCGGTCCCGTTTTGCTCGCCCTCATGCTCGCCGTTCCGAGCGCTCCGCCGGCGGCGGCGCAGGATCTTCCGCCCCCAAGCTTCGATCTCGATGAGATGAAGCGGCAGATGGATCAGGTCTGGGAGCAGCTGGCGGAAGGGATGGAGCCCGCGCTCCGGCGAGCGGAGGAGCTGCTCGCGGTCCTACGCCGCATCGATGATCCCGCCTATTACGATCTGCCCGAGGTGCAGCCCAATGGCGACATTCTGATCCCGCGTAAAGAGGATGCGCCCGTCTACATCCCACCTGTGAGCGAGGACGAGGGGATGCAGCTCTGAGACCATCGCGTCGCGGTCCCTTTGCGCCGGCCCTCCTGCGGGTTATCTGCGAGGCGAAGCCATTCGGAGATCGCGCATGACCCCGCTCAGCCCCTTTCCCGCCATCGAGCCTGCTCACGAAGCCGAGGCTGGCGGTGCCGCCGAAGCCTTCGGGGCGCTCCCGGTCTGGGATCTCAGCGCCCTCTATCAGGCGCCGGACGATCCAGCCCTCGAAAACGATCTGACGAAAGCCGAGGCGGATGCGGCTGCCTTTGCGGAGCGGTACGAGGGCAAGCTCGCCACCCTCGATGGGGCGGGCCTAGCGGAGGCCGTCGCGGCGTACGAGACCATGCAGACCACACTTGGCCGCGTCATGTCCTATGCCGGCCTACGCTATGCCCAGAACACCCAGGACCCCGAGCGCGCCCGCCTGATGGGTAATCTTCAGGTGCAGGTGACCATGCTGACCCAGCCGATGGTCTTCTTCACGCTCGAGCTCAACAAGCTCGATGCCGACCACCTGGCAGGTCTCTATGAGAGCGCGCCGGCACTCGCCCGTTACAAGCCCTGGCTCGACCGGGTCCGCGCGCTGGCACCCCATCAGCTCTCGGACGAGTTGGAGCGGTTCCTGCACGACCAGTCCGTCGTCGGCACCGCCGCCTGGAACCGGCTCTTCGACGAGACGATGTCGGGCCTCACCTTCGATGTCGACGGTGAGGCGTTGGCGCTCGAAGCCACACTGACGCTCCTGCTCGGCAAGGACCGGGCAAAGCGGGAGGCAGCGGGTCGGGCGCTTGCCAAGGGGCTGGGCGAGAACATCCGCCTCTTCACGCTCATCACCAACACGCTCGCCAAGGAGAAGGAGATTGAGGATCGCTGGCGCCGCATGCCGGCACCGGATCACGGTCGCCATCTCGCCAACCAGGTGGAGCCCGAGGTCGTCGATGCCCTGCGCGAGGCCGTGACCGGTGCCTATCCCCGCCTCAGCCACCGCTACTACGCGCTGAAGGCGAAATGGCTGGGCCTCGAGCAGCTCGAGTACTGGGACCGTAATGCCCCGCTGCCTGAGGCGGAGGACAAGGTGATCGATTGGGAGGAGGCCTGCGATACCGTCCTCTCGGCCTATGAAGGCTTCAGCCCGCGCATGGCGGAGCTGGCGAAGCCGTTCTTCACCGAGGGCTGGATCGATGCGCCGGCCTCGCCTGGCAAATCCCCGGGCGCCTTCGCGCATCCCACCGTGGTCGATGCCCATCCCTTTGTGATGCTCAACTATCTCGGCAAGCAGCGTGATGTGATGACGCTGGCCCATGAGCTCGGTCATGGCGTGCACCAGCGGTTGGCCGCGGGGCAGGGGGAGCTTCTGAGCTCGACGCCGCTGACCCTGGCCGAGACCGCGTCGGTCTTCGGCGAAATGCTCACCTTCCGCCGGATCCTCGAAGCCGAGACCGATCCCGCGCGGCGCAAGCAGCTTTTGGCGGGCAAGGTTGAGGACATGATCAACACGGTCGTCCGCCAGATCTCCTTCTATGAGTTCGAGCGGCGCGTGCATGCTGAGCGGCGCGAGGGCGAGCTGACCGCAGAGCGCCTTGGCGAGATCTGGCTGGAGATCAGCCGCGAGAGCCTCGGCCCCGCGATGCACTTCGAAGAAGGCTACGAGACCTTCTGGGCCTACATCCCGCACTTCATCCACTCGCCCTTCTACGTCTACGCGTACGCCTTCGGCGACGGGCTCGTGAACGCGCTCTATGCGGTCTATGAAAAGGGCGAGGCGGGCTTTCAGGAGAAGTACTTCGAGATGCTGGCTGCGGGCGGCTCGAAACACCACAAGGACCTGCTCGCCCCCTTCGGCCTCGATGCCTCCGACCCCGCCTTCTGGAACGAAGGCCTCAACCTGATCGACCGCTTCATCACCGAACTCGAAGCGATGGACTGAGGCGATCTCGGGTTTCCGGCAACCTGGGATTTGGTCCTCGGGTGGTCGGCCTTTCGGCGGGGCAGTTTGCGGCAGCTTTTGAGGTCTTCCAGCGTTACTGTAGCGTGAGGGGTGTAGGGGGGCTCGATGGTTGGACGGCTGTTCTTGGGGGCCTTGGCGGCAAGCCTGGGCATTGCGATCTTTGTGTTCACGCCGTTTCTTCAGCGGGCCATCCTCAGCGGGCTCGAGGTTCGGCGGATCACGGCGGCGGAGATCGCGGTGGCGGCCGAGCAGGCGGCGGCTGTGGGCGATGAGACGCGCGTCCTCTTCATCGGGAACTCCTTCACCTTCGGCCATGACGTCCCCAGCCGTGTCGCCGCCTTGGCGGCGGCCGATGGGCGGACGATCGAGGTTCTGATGTTGGCCCAAGGGGGCGCGCGCCTCGCCGATACCCTGGCGCTCAATGGCATGCGCGCCGTGCTGACAGGCGATGGCTGGGCAGCCATCGTCTTGCAGGACCATTCGACGGCAGCCCTCGATCCTGCTTGGGCCGCCGACAGTATGGCGGCCATCACTTATGCCGCTCGGCTTGCCGGCACGACGCCCGTGATCCTGGTGACACCCTGGGCGCGCCAGGAGGGGCATGCCCTCTATGCCACGCCGATCCGCACGGGCGTGCCCCAGCCTGCCAATCCGGCCGCGATGACGCGGGCGGCCGAGGCCCATTTCGCCGCCGCAGCGGCAGCCTTCCCCGCGGTACGGGTCGCCCCTGTGGCCGCGGCCTGGGACGAGGCGATTGCGGCCGGCGCCAATCTGCACGGGCCGGATCGGTATCACGCAGCCGGCGATGGGGCGGCGCTGGCGGCCGAGGTGATCTGGGAGACGCTCGAGCCGCTTCTACCCCGGGACTAGGGATCAGCCAGCCGCCGCCGTCTGTTCGCGCGACAGAGCCTCCGCGGTCTCGCGCACGGCTGCTGAGAGCGCGTCGAGCCCATCCGTCAGCGCGGCGGGACCCGGCTGGAGGATGAGCGGGCTCTTGATCTCCACCAGCCGCCCAGCCCGCACCGCCGGGATCACCGACCAGCCCTCGCGTGCGGCGACGCGGGAGGGCACGAACCGCTTGCCGCACCAGCTGCCGAGGATCAGATCGGGCGCCGCGGCGATCACGGCCTCGCTTTGGACGATCCGGCCCTGAGCCGCCTGGGCCCGTGCCTGCTCTGCAAAGCAGTCGATCCCACCGGCGATCTCGATGAGCTCCGAGATCCAGCCGATGCCCGCGATCATCGGCTCGTCCCATTCCTCGAAATAGACGCGCGGCCGGATCGCCGGCGCCGCCGCGCGGGCGGCTTCGATCTTGCCCGTCAGCCGGGCCACCAGGGCCTCCGCCCCCGCCGTCGCGCCCACGAGCGCGCCGACCGTCTGGATCATCGCCAGGATGCCTGCCACCGAGCGTTGGTTGAAGGCATGAACCGCGACGCCCTCCCGGATCAGTCCCGCCGCGATATCGGCCTGCAGGTCCGAGAAGGTGAGGACGAGATCGGGCTTGAGCGCCAGGATTTTGGGGATATCGGCCGAGGTGAAGGCCCCCACGCGCGGCTTCTCTCGCCGCACGCGCGGGGGCCGCACGGCATAGCCCGTGACGCCCACGATCCGGTCTTCCTCGCCCAAGAGATAGAGCGTCTCGATCGTCTCCTCGGTGAGGCAGACGATGCGCTCGGGGGGATAGGGCACAGGGATCATCCGTCTTCCTCGGCCTTGGCGGGACAAGACCCACATGCTAGCGCCTCTCCCCGCAACTGGCACCCAGATCAGGAGACACCGATGTCTTATGCCCCGTTCATCGATGCGTTACCGGGCCTCGAGCTGCCCTTTCCTGAGGATGTGGTGCAATCGGCCGCCGTCCGCTCGGACGCGGGTCTCGTCGTCTTCTTCACCTTCTTTAAGGACATGGAGCTGCCGACGCATGCCCATGGCGCGCAGTGGGGCACGGTGGTGGAGGGTGAGATCACGCTGACGATTGGGGGCGAGACCAGGACCTACACGCCCGGTCAGAGCTACACGATCCCGGCGGGTGTGGAGCATGGCGGGCAGATCAAGGCGGGCACTAGGGTCGTCGATGTCTTCGAGGAACCCGACCGCTACGTCATCAAGGGCTGATCGGCCCGGTTGAGCCTGCGCGCGCGCCGCAGTAGGAGCAGGCGCGGCAGTGAGGAGAATGGCGCCATGCAGGATCTCGATCCCGTCCGGACGAAGTACATGAGCGAGGTCGAAGCCGCGGGCGATGAGGCCGCGATCGAGGCCGTGCGCGTCGCAGCCCTCGGCAGGAAGGGCGAGATCAGCCTGATGATGCGCGAGCTCGGCAAGATGAGCGCGGAGGAGCGCCAGACCGCCGGGCCTGCGCTCAATGCGCTGAAGGATGCGCTCAACACCGCGATTGCCGCGCGAAAATCGGCGCTGGCGGAGGCTGCGCTGGCCGAGCGGCTGGCCCGCGAATGGCAGGACCCCACGCTCTCGCCCCGGCCCGAGGCGCGCGGCACGTTGCATCCGATCAGCCAGGTGCAGGAGGAGATCGCCGCGATCTTCGCCGACATGGGCTTCGAGGTCGCCGAAGGGCCGCAGATCGAGGACGATTGGTACAACTTCGATGCGCTCAATATCCCGGCCGAGCACCCGACGCGCACGGAGATGGACACCTTCTACATGGCGCGCGCCGAGGATGACGAGCGCCCACCCCATGTGCTGCGCACCCATACCTCGCCGGTGCAGATCCGCGGTATGCTGGCGCGCGGGGCGCCCTGCCGGTTTATCTGTCCGGGCCGCGTCTATCGCGCGGATTATGATCAGACCCACACGCCCATGTTCCATCAGGTCGAGGGGCTGGCGATCGATACCGACATTTCGATGGCCAACCTCAAATGGGTACTGGAGGAGTTCTGCCGGGCTCTGTTCGAGCTCGATGATGTGGAGCTGCGCTTTCGCGCCTCGCACTTCCCCTTCACTGAGCCCTCGGCTGAGGTCGATATCCGTTGCTCCTTCGAGGGGGGCCAGCTGAAGCTCGGTGAAGGCGATGATTGGCTCGAGATCCTCGGCAGCGGCATGATCCATCCGAAGGTACTGCAGGCCGCTGAGATCGATCCGACCGTCTATCAGGGCTTTGCCTTCGGCATCGGGATCGACCGCGTCGCTATGCTGAAATACGGCATCCCCGATCTGCGGGCCTTCTTCGACAGCGATCTGCGCTGGCTGCGCCACTACGGCTTCGCGGCCCTCGACACGCCGACGCTGCACGCCGGCCTCAGCCGTTGAGGTCGGGCCGCCGGCATGGGGAACAGGATGAGCGCCGAGGATCTGATTGGTAGTTGGCGCATGGTCTCCTGGACGCGCCGGTCTGTGGCGAGCGGAGAGGTCACCGACGCCTCGGGTCCTAATCCCCTCGGCTACATCGCCTATCATGCAGATGGCAGGATGATGGCCACGGTGTTCCGGCGGGATCGGCCCCGCGCGGCAGGTGGCGCCGAGGGTTGGAGCACAGAAGAGAAGGCCGCACTCTTCGATAGCATGCTCGCTTACGTGGCCTCGTACACCCTCGAGCAAGGGCGCGTTGTCCACCATGTCGAAGGCGCATGGAACCCAACTTGGGAGATCGATCTCTCGCGCCCCTTCACGCTCGATGGCGATACGCTGGAGATCTCCGGCGCGCCCGGCCGGGACCCGGTGACCGGCGAGGAGGTCATCTACGCGATGGTTTTCCGTAGGGTTTGAGACGCGAGCGCGAGCCTTAGACCTCTCTATCGTCATCACGCCTTCTTATGGGAGCCGCTGGCCCGCGGCGGGCGCAGCCGGACTGAACCTTGGTCGCTAAGTGATGGGACGCGGAGGCGCATCTGTGGGTATGTGGATTAGAGGCGATGGGAGGCGGGATAAGGTGATGGGGCGGGTGCTGGTGGTCGAGGGCAATACGCCCGAGGTGGTGACGGGCACGGTGGCCGTGGGTCTGCAACCGGCAGCCGAGCTCTACGCCGATGTGCTGCAGGCGCTGTCGGCGGCTGAGGGTGTGGCGCTGGAGACCGAGATCGCCAGGCCCTCGTTCCCCGATTGCGATGTGGAGATGGTGCCGCTCGAGGGCCTCGACGGCGTGGCGCTGACGGGCTCGGGCGTCTCCTGGTCGGCCGATGATGCGCGGGCGGCGGTGCATCGGCGCCTGCTCGAGCGCGTGTTTGCCGCCGGGATCCCCGTCATCGGCTCCTGCTGGGGGCTGCATGTGGGGGCCGTAGTGCTCGGCGGGGCCGTTGGGCATTGCGCTGCGGGGCTCGAGCTCGGTGTCGCGCGTCATGTTCGGCTCACGGCCGCGGGCCGCGCGCATCCGATGCATGCCGACCGCGGCCCCGTCTTCGATGTGCCCTGCATTCATCGCGATGAGGTGAGCCGGTTGCCCGCGGGCGCCGTGGTGACGGCCGAGAACGATCATTCGGCCGTGCAGGCGATGGTCGTGGAGACCGGCGGCGTCCGGTTCTGGGGCGTCCAGTATCACCCGGAATGCGGGCCGGACGAAACACTTGGGTATCTGCTGCGCCGGGGCGAGAACGCGCTGCGCGACATTGCGGTCATCGAGGATGCGGCCTCCTTGCAGGCGATCATCGCCGATATGCGGAAGATGCTTGCAGACCCCGCCGGGAACGCTGCGCTCGCCTGGCGCTATGGGATGCGCCCGGAGGTGCTGGAGCCTTGGTTACGACGCGCAGAGCTCCGGGCCTGGCTGGCCGCGATCGGCATCATTGCGCCTTTGCAAGCGCCCGCTCCCGATCGCAGGCCAGCCACGGTTTGAGATCGCGCAGCGCCTCGCGCGTTTTGAGATCGCGCTGCGCCTTGCGCGTTTGCCCTCGGCCGTCCGCCTGATAGGGTCCCGCCGAGCAGAGGGCTGCGGCAAAGGGTGGGGACTGGCATGTCGTTTCTGAGGAAACTCGCAGGCGCGACACCTCCGGCGGATGAAGAGATCCCCCGGGCGGTGCTGACGCCGTCCGTCTCGGCGATCATGGCGGATGGGGATATGCAGAGCCCGGAGGTGCGCATGCTCTCCAACATCTGCGCCTTCAGCCCGATCTTCCATCACATCGAGCCCGAGCGGCTGGCCGAGATCGTGCGCGAGCTGATCGCGGAGGTGATGGACCGGGGGGGCGCGACGATGCTGGCCGAGGCCGCAGCGAAGCTCGACCACGGCCTGCGGGAGACGGCCTTCTGCTTCGTGGTGCGGCTGATCATGGCCGACGGCAAGATCGGCGAGCATGAGAAAGAGGCGCTGAAGAAGATCGAGGAGGTGCTCGGGCTCGACAGCGGCGAGGTGGCACAGATCTATACGGTCATCGCCATGATGCAGCGCCCGGCTCACTAAGCGCCCCTCGAGCGCCGTTCTGATCGCTGCACTGAGGAGACCTGCATGTCCTTTCTGGATCGCCTGAGGGGCCATCAACCGCCCGCTGACGAGATTGTGCCACGCGCGATCATGGCGCCCGCGGTCTCGGCGATGCTCGCCGATGGGGTGCCGGCGGCGGAGGAGATCAGCCAGCTCTCGAACCTCTGCCTCTTCAGCCCGATCTTTGCCCATCTGGCGCCGGAACGATTGGCCGAGATGGTGCGTGAGATCCAGAGCGAGATCGTCGACCGCGGTGGGCGGACGGTGTTGGAAGAGGCCGCCGCGACGCTGCCGCCGGCGCTGCGGGAGACGGCCTTTTGCTTCGCGGTGCGGATCGCCATGGCCGACGGCACGATCCCGGCCAATGAGGAGAAGGCGCTCGAGGTGATCGCCGGGATCCTGGGGCTTTCAGGCGTGACGGCGACCACGATCTATACGGTGATCGCCATGCTGCAGCGCCCGGCGGATTTCCCGGACATGGATTTGAGGGGCCGCGATTAGCCAAGCGGTGTCGCGGCGAGCCGCGACCGGTTTCTGGCGCTCGCTCATCGCCTCCGGCGATGCCCGAGCCTGTGGCGCGCGCGGTTGCTGTGGCGTTGGGGCCTGAACTCGGGAACGGGTGCTTGACCCCGTCGCGGCTGCACGGTCTAAGCCCGCGGGCGAGCGGCAGGCATGAAAGAGCGCGAGGCGGGCATGAAGTTCACGCTTTCTTGGCTGAAGGAGCATCTGGAGACGGATGCGAGCCTGGAGACCCTGACCGAGGCGCTGAGCGATCTCGGGCTGGAGGTCGAGGCTGTCGAGAACCCGGCCGAGGCGCTGGGGCCCTTTCGCATCGCGCGCGTCATGGAGGCGGTACAGCATCCGGATGCGGATCGGCTGCGTCTGTGTCGCGTCGAGACGCGGCCGCAAGGGCCGGAGGGCCCGGCCGAGGAGGTGCAGGTCGTCTGTGGTGCGCCCAATGCGCGGACGGGGCTGGTGGGCGTTTTTGCGGCGCCTGGCACGCATATTCCGGGCACGGGCGTGGACCTGAAACCGGGCGTGATCCGCGGTGTCGAGAGCAACGGGATGCTCTGTTCCGAGCGGGAGCTGATGATCTCGGAGGATCATGACGGGATCATCGAGCTGGCCCCGGATGCGCCCGTTGGCCTGCGGTTCGTCGATTATGCGGGTCTCGACGATCCAACGATCGAGATCGCGATCACGCCCAATCGGCCGGATGCGCTGGGCGTTGCCGGGGTGGCGCGGGATCTGGCGGCACGTGGGCTTGGCCGGCTGATCCGCCATGAGATCGCGCCGGTCGCAGGCGGCTTTCCCTGCCCGATCGGCGTGACGATCGATGCGGATACCATGGAGCAGGGCTGTCCCGTCTTCGCCGGCCGGGTGATCCGCGGTGTGAGGAACGGGCCGAGCCCGGACTGGCTGCAGCGCCGGCTGCGCGCCATCGGGCTGCGCCCGATCTCGACGCTGGTGGACATCACCAATTTGCTGACCTTCGAGCGTGCCCGTCCGCTCCATGTCTTCGATGCGGACAAGGTGACGGGGGCCGCCTTGCGTGTGCATTTCGCCGCTGGGGGCGAGCGGTTGGTGGCGCTCGATGAGCGGGAGTATGTGCTTGAGCCCGGCATGATGGCGATCAGCGATGCGGAAGGGGTTGAGAGCATCGCGGGCATCATTGGGGGCGAGGCGACGGGCTGCACCGATGAGACCGTCAACGTCTTCCTCGAGAGCGCGTATTGGGACCCGGTGACGATCGCGGCGACGGGGCGGCGGCTGAAGATCAATTCGGATGCGCGGTATCGCTTCGAGCGGGGGATCGATCCGGCCTTTACCCTGCCGGGGCTTGAGCGGGCGACGCAGCTGATCCTCGATCTCTGTGGGGGCGAGGCGTCGGAGGTGGTTGTGGCCGGTGCGGTGCCGGATACGAGCCGGGCCTATGACTTGAGCCCTGCGCGGGTCTCGAGCCTGGTCGGCCTCGAGATCCCGGCCGAAGAGCAGCGACGCATCCTGGAGGCGCTGGGCTTTGATGTGGACGGCCGCGAGGGCGGCTTCGAGGTCTCGGTGCCCTCCTGGCGGCCGGACGTCCATGGCGAGGCGGATCTTGTGGAGGAGATCGCGCGCATCGCTTCGCTCACGAAGCTCCCCTCGGTGCCCTTGGCGCGTGGGGATGCCGGTGTTGCGCGGGCGGTCTTGACGCCGATGCAGCGGCGCGAAGGGGTCGTGCGGCGGGCCCTGGCTGGGCGCGGGTTGCATGAAGCCGTGACCTACTCCTTTGTCAGCGAACGGGAGGCCTCACTGTTTGGCGGGGGTAACCCGTTGATGCAGCTGGAGAACCCGATCTCGACGGAGCTGGCCGAGATGCGGCCGAGCCTCTTGCCGGCGCTTTTGTCGGCGGCGGGGCGGAACCAGGCGCGGGGTGCGGGGGAGATCGGGCTTTTTGAGGTGGGGCCGATCTTCCATGGGCCCGAGCCCGGGGAGCAGGCGGTCCATGCCGGGATGATCCGGGTGGGCCAGACGATGCCGCGGCATTGGTCTGGCGCGCGGCGGGCCGTGGATCTCTATGACGCCAAGGCCGATGCGGAGGCAGGGCTCGCCGCGATCGGTGTGGATCTCGCCAAGGTCTCGGTGACGGCGGCGGAGGTCTCCTGGCTGCATCCGGGTCGGTCCGGGGCACTCAAGCTCGGGCCGAAGAATACGCTGGGGCTTTTCGGGGAGCTGCATCCGCGCGTGTTGGAGGCGCTGGATGTGAAGGGGCCGGCGGTGGCCGCGGTGCTGATGCTCGAAGCGGCGCCCTTCCCCAAGCGCAAGAGCACTGGGCGCCCGGCGCTCGATGTGTCGGACCTGCAGGCGGTGGAGCGCGATTTCGCCTTCGTCGTCTCCGAGCGGACGGAAGCCGAGACGATCCTGCGCGCGGCACGGGCGGCGGAGAAGAAGCTGATCGCCTCGGCGCGGGTCTTCGATGTGTTCGAGGGTGCGCGGGCGGTGGAGCAGTTTGGGGCGGGGATGAAGTCCGTCGCGATCACCGTGCGTCTCGAGCCGCGCCAGGCGACGCTGACCGAGGCGGAGATCGAGGCGGTGGCGGAGAAGGTCGTCGCCGGCGTTGCCAAGGCGACCGGTGCGACGCTGCGGGGCTAGAGCGGGCCCCGTCGGCGTCTTGGAACGCTCCCGCGTCAGAGCGTAAGCGCGGAGACGACGGTGTAGGTGATCATCGCACCCAGGATCGCCGCCAGCACATGGCGCAGGAGAGCGCCGAGCACCACGCCGGCCAGCGCACCGGTGATGCGGGCGGGTTCGGCCGTCAGCACGCCGTCCTCGATCAGCACCATGGGGGCGACGAGCGCGGGGAGCACGGTGACAGGGACATAGCCAAGCGCCTCGCGAAAGATGGGCGGCAAATCGCGTCCCGCCAGCAGGCCGAGAAACGAGAAGCGGATGGCATAGGTGATCACGCCGAGGCCAAGGATCATCACCCAGATGTCGAGCGTGCTCATGCGGCATTGCTCCCCGGCGTCTGGCCACCCTGTCGGGGGACGAGCCTGCGCCGAGCGATGAGGCCTGCGACAATGCCGAGGGCGGCCGCGATGGTCAGCCCGCTGCCCGCGGGCAGGCCCGCGAGGGCGACACCGGCGACGGCGGCCACGAGGGCGGCTACGATATTCGGCGTGCCGCGCAGCATCGGCGCCAGCACCGCGATGAAGCAGGCGGGGACGGCGAAATCGACCCCCCAGCTCTCGGGGATCTGCTGGCCGAAGACCACGCCCACATAGGAGGCGATCGACCAGACGGTCGTCGTCGTCATCCCGACGCCGAAGTAGAACCCGACACGGGTGGCCAGCGGCTCGTCCCGATGGCTGTAGCGCGCCATGGAGAGCGCGAAGGACTGGTCGTGCAGAAAGAAGGCCGCCGGCACGCGCCAGAGCATGGGCACGCCCTGCCAGTGGACGGCGAGGGTTGCCGAATACATCGCCATGCGCAGGTTCACGACCGCGCCCGTCAGCACCGCCAGGAGCACCGGCGCGCCATCGTGGAGCACCTGCAGCGCCGCGAGTTGCGAGGCGCCAGCCGTGACGATCGTGGTGAAGGCCATGGCCTCAATGGTCGTGAGCCCGGCTTTCGTCGCTACCGTGCCAAAGATCACGGCGAAGGGGATCACGGCGAGCAACACCGGCACCGCCGCCCAGAACCCCGCCCGCAGGCCCGCGCGGCTCGGCGTCAGGGGACCACCCGTCATCGCGGCCGAGGGGGGCGGCCGTCCCGCCGATGGGGGGATGCTAGCCTTCAGGTCAGGATCCGGCGTCATCCTTCGGCCTTAGCGAGGCGCTGGCGCGTCGTCACGGGCCTTCTCGTGATAGGGCCCAACAGCGGTGTTGATGGCGGACGAATGCTGACAGGCCTCGGCGGGCGCTGGGTGCCAGTCGGGCGTCGGTGGATTTGGGTAGGCTTGTGAAAGCCTTAGCATTGCGGCATATATGCCGCACAGTGTGGCGGCTGCCCGGGGGGTGCCGGTATGCGCCGCGCGGGGAGGACTGCATGCATCAGCTTGGTTTGCTTCGTATCGTGCGTTTTGCCTTGGTGTTCATAGCTGCCGTGCTGGTCGCAGCCCAGCTCTACTCGTTCTTGGGAAGCGGAGATGATCAGGGCAGTGCGCGGGCCGCGCCGCTCGATATGATGCCTGCGACCTGGCTGGACTGGCCCTCTTTGGTTTGGCTCGATCTCGAACGCCTCGGTGTGGTCTGGTTCGATGGGGCCGCGCCGCTGCCAGAGGGCGATGCGGATCCAGATGCGCCTCGGCGGGTCATGGCCCCTTCGATCGTCCCGGTAGAAGCACCGCAATCCGCTCTCTGATCCCGCCGCTATCGAAGGGCCCGCCGGCCGCGCTGTCCTGCCCGTTGAGAGGGGTTGGTTGCAGCTTGGCACGGCACGGTCTAGGACGGTGAGGCGGGCAAGCGCGCCCGTGCCGATGAGGCCTTAGGCCGATGACCGAGTTCCTGATCGCTCCCGACCCGGAGAACCCGCGGCTGACCCGCGCCGTCGAGGGTGTCGACCAGACGGGCCAGCCCGCGCAGATCCGCGTGGTTGAGGAGCGTGCACTGACGCTATTTCTAAATGGGCAAGAGATCGTCACCGCCATGACGATCGGGGATTACCCGGAACATCTCGCCGTCGGCTATCTGCTCAATCAGGGCATGCTGCACGCCGATGATCGGGTCACGGGCGTCGACTATGACGAGGAGCTCGAGACCGTCGTCGTTCGCACCGAGCGCGCGACGAACTACGAGGAGAAGCTCAAGCGCAAGACGCGCACCTCCGGCTGCGCTGTCGGCACGGTGTTTGGCGACATGATGGAGGGGCTTGAGGGGTTGGTTTTGCCGCCCGCTGAGCTCCGCGTCTCGGACCTCTGTGCGCTCGCGCGACAGATCAACACCGCCCCCAGCCTCTATCTCGAGGCCGGCGCCATCCACGGCACGGTCCTCTGCCAAGGCGCGCGGCCTCTGATCTTCATGGAGGATGTCGGGCGGCACAACGCGGTCGACAAGATCGCGGGCTGGATGTTCAGCGAAGGCGTGGGTGGCGCGGACAAGCTCCTCTACACAACCGGCAGGTTGACCTCCGAGATGGTGATCAAATGCGCGCTCATGGGCATCCCGGCGCTCGCTTCCCGCTCGGGCTTCACGGCCTGGGGCGTGGACCTTGCCCGCCAGGTGGGGCTGACGCTCATCGGGCGCATGCGCGGCGAGCGGTTCCACTGTCTCTCCGGAGCGGAACGCCTCGTTTGGGACGCCACACCCAGCGGCGCGGAGGAAGACCCGCGCCATCGGCGCAAGGGCGCGCGGGCATGACCGGCCCGGCGTTGGAGGGCGCGTCCTGATGCGCATCGCGGGGGTCATCTTGGCCGGCGGTCTGGCGCGGCGCATGGGGGGTGGCGACAAGGCGCTCTTGCCTGTTGCGGGACAGCCCCTGCTCGGCCATGTGATCGCGCGTTTGCGGCCGCAGGTCTCGGCACTCGCGCTCAATGCAAACGGGGATGCGGCGCGGTTTGCGGCCTTCGGGCTGCCGGTCTTGGCCGACACGGTGCCGGATTTTGCAGGCCCGCTGGCGGGCGTCCTCGCGGGCATGCGCTGGGCGGCGGCACAGGGGGCCAGTCATGTCGTCTCCGCAGCCGGGGACACGCCATTCTTTCCAGACGATCTGGCCCGGCGCCTTGCTGCCGCCCTCGGCCCCTGCCATCGCATCGCGGTCGCCGCCACTCAGGATCCCGAGCGGGGGCTTTCGGAGCATCCGACCTTTGGCCTCTGGCCGGTGGATCTTGCCGATGATCTCGAAGCTGCGCTGCGGGCCGATATGCGCAAGGTGATCGTCTGGGCCTCGCGCCATGGCTGCGCGCGGGCGGTGTTCGATGAGGCCGGGGCTTATCCCTTCTTCAACGTCAACACGCCCGAGGACCTGGCCGAGGCCGAGCGGCTGGCCTTGGGCACAGGGGCGGAGGAGGGGGCATGATCGTCTATGGCGTCGTCGGCTGGAAGAACGCGGGCAAGACCACCCTGGTCGAGCGCCTGGTGGCTGAGATCGCGGGGCGCGGCTTCTCCGTCTCGACGCTGAAGCACACCCACCATGGCGTCGATGTGGACCGGCCGGGCAAGGACAGCCACCGCCACCGAGCAGCGGGGGCGCATCAGGTGATCCTCGCCTCCTCGGCGCGCTGGGCGCTGATGACTGAGCTTCGGGGCGCTGAGGAGGCGACGCTCGATGCGCTGATCGCCCGGCTCGATCCCGTCGATCTCGTGATCGTGGAGGGCTACAAGCGCGACCGTCATCCCAAGATCGAAGCCTGGCGGGCCGAGACCAGCCAGCCGCTCATTGCGCTTGACGATCCCACGATCCGTGCGGTGGCGACCAATGCGGCGCCGGAGGTGCGGGCCGAGGCCTTTGGTGCGGCCACCGCGCGCCTGCCGGTCCTGCCGCTCGACGATGTGGCGGCCGTTGCCGATTTCCTGCTGGCGGATGCGGGGCTGGCCGCACCTGGGGAGCGCCTCTCGGGGACAACGCCTTGACGGCGCGCGGCGCGGCGGAACAGCCAGCGGCGGCGGCGGCGGCGGAGCGGCTGGCGGATGACTGCTTCGCGCTGCCCCCCGGGACCCATTGGACGCCGGTGGATGAGGCCTTGGAGCGACTGCAGGGCGCCGTGGCGCCCATCACGCCCTATGAGACCCTCCCAATCGGCGCGGCCGATGGGCGCCGCCTGGCCCTGCCTGCCATCGCGCGCCGTGCCAATCCGCCGACGGCGAATGCCGCGGTGGACGGCTACGCCTTTGCCGCCGCGGCGCTGCCTCCTGCCGATGAGACGGGGGCTGTGCGCGTGCCTTTGGCCGAGGGTCGTGCGGCGGCGGGCCATCCGGCCGAGGGCGCGGTGCCTCCAGGCGCGGCGCTGCGTATCCTCACCGGCGCCTCGGTGCCCGAGGGTGCCGATACGGTGGTTCTCCAAGAGGACGTAACCCTCGAAGACGGCAGCCTCCAGTTCCGCCCGCCCAAAAAGCCAGGCGCGAACGTGCGCCGTGCCGGGGAGGATGCCGCGGCCGGCGACACCTTGCTCGGAGCCGGCCATCGCTTGCGCCCTCAGGATCTGGCGCGACTGGCGGTTGCGGGCGTGGGGGAGGTCGCGGCGCGTCAGCCTCTGCGCGTCGCCGTGCTTTCCACGGGCGACGAGCTGTTGGAGCCGGGCGAGACGCCGCGTCCGGATGCGATCTATGACGCCAACCGACCGATGCTGCTCGCTGCGCTCGCGCGGCTGGGCCATGAGGCTGTCGATCTCGGACGCGCGCCCGATGAGGCTCAGGCGGTGCGCACCGCGCTCGATACCGGTGCCGGGCGCGCGGATGCCATCATTACGACGGGCGGTGCCTCGGCCGGGGATGAGGATCATGTGAGCCGCCTTCTGCGGGAGGAGGGTCGACTGGCGACCTGGCGGATCGCGGTCAAGCCGGGTCGGCCGCTGGCGATGGGGACCTGGGCGGGGGTCCCGCTTTTTGGTTTGCCGGGCAATCCGGTCGCGGCCTGGGTCTGTGCGCTGGTCTTCGCCGCGCCGGCGCTCGAGGTGATGGCCGGTGGGCGGTGGCGCGCACCGCTGGGCTATGCGCTGCCGGCGGCTTTCGAGAAGCGGAAGAAGGCCGGGCGCCGGGAGTTTCTGCGCGCGCGCCTCACGCCCCAGGGGACGGTCGAGACGTTCCGGTCCGAGGGCTCGGGCCTTGTCGGGGGGCTTTCCTGGGCCGACGGGCTCGTCGAACTGCCGGATGAGGCCATGAGCGTCGTGCCTGGCGATCCCGTGCGCTTCATTCCCTGGGCCGGCTTCGGGCTGGCGTGAGCGCGGGCCGCGCTCTGCCAGCCGCCATCGGCACCCGCGCGGGGCTTCTCACCTGTGCCTTCTATGCGGCCTGCTTCACGGCCGTGGGCGCGCATTTGCCCTTCTGGCCAGTCTGGCTCGCGGACTGGGGCCTTAGCGAGGCGGAGATCGGGGCCTATCTGGGCGCGGGCCTCGCCTTTCGCATCGGCGCCAACGCGCTCATGGGGGCGGTGGCTGATCGCTATGCGCTGCGCCGGCTGCTGCTCGGCAGCCTTGGGCTTGCCTCGGCGCTGGTCTTCCTCGCGCATCTGGCCGTCGAGACCAAGGCGGCGCTCTTCGTGCTGACGCTGCTGGTCACCACGACCCTTTCGCCCATGATCCCGCTTGGTGAGGCGCTGGGGCTGCGGGCGGCGCAACGGGGCGAGTTTCCCTATGCCCATGCCCGCGCCGCCGGCTCCATCGCCTTCCTGCTCTCAAACATGGCGGTCGGCTGGGCGATTGCGGCGCAGGGGGCGGATGCGGCGCTCTGGACGCTCGTCCTGGCGACCGCGGCTGCTGGTG
>JBCCLX010000015.1:0-22659 GCA_039026635.1 Pseudomonadota bacterium | reverse complement strand
GCGGCGCTCCCGCGTGCGGGACATGCACCGAATGCCGCCTTTGATGAGCGTCACGGATATCGTGCGCCGGTCCTCCAATGTCGGCTCCGCACGCCTCGCCCTGGCCGTGACAACGCCGGTTTTCAAAGAGTATCTGGACGCGCTCGGCATGTTTGCGCCGAGCCCGCTCGAGATGGCCGAGGCGCGGCAATCAAGGCCGCTGACACCGGGCAAGTGGACCGAGCTGAGCACCATGAACATCGCCTTCGGCCATGGCCTCGCCGTGTCGCCCATGCATTTGGCGGCGGCCTATGCGACGGTGGCCAATGGCGGGCGGCGCGTGGTGCCGACACTGCTGAAGGGCCATGTGCCGGACGGCGCTGGTGAGCGCGTGTTCTCGGAGAAGGCCGCGCGCCAGACGCTGGCGATGCTGCGGACCGTCGTGACCGACGGCACGGGGCGGCGGGCGCGCGTGAAAGGCTATGAGCTCGGCGGCAAGACGGGCACGGCGGACAAGCCGCTGGAGAACGGGCGCGGCTATGCGACGGATCGGGTCTTGGCGACCTTCGCTGCCGTCTTCCCGATCTCGGACCCTGAATATGTGCTGATCGTGACCATGGATGAGCCGACGGACCGCTCTGGGCAGTATCCCTCGCGCCAGGCGAGCCGGACCGCGGCGCCGGCGGTGGCGCAATCCATCCGACGCATTGCCCCCATCCTGGGTCTGCGCCCGCGCCCCGATTTGGTGCCGATCGGCCTCGATGTGCCAGATGGCGGGGCCCCGGCGCTGGTCCCGATTGTCGGCGGCGCAGCCCCGCGTCCGCCAAGCGCGGGTGCGGCGGCTACCGTGCCGGTTGTTGTCGATGAGAGCGGGGTGCTCACGACCATGCCCCCGCCCCGGGCGCGCCCCCGGCTCATCACCGCAGGGGCGGTGCAATGAGCGCGGCGGCAGCCTCGGCGGGCGTAGCGCCGACGCTGGCGAGCCTCGGCCTCCTGCCTGGACCGGACTTCGCCTTGGCCGGGCCCGCGCCCCAGCCGGATGCCCCCGTCACCGGCATCGCCGTCGACAGCCGGGAGGTCCAACCCGGCTACGTCTTTGCGGCGGTCCCGGGCACGCGGCTCGACGGGGCCGATTTCATCGGCTTTGCCCTGCGCCAGGGGGCCACTGCCGTGATCGCCACGCCTGATGGCGCAGCGCGGGTCGAACCCGAGGGTGGCTGGGGCGTGCCGGTGCTGCTCACGCCCGAGCCCCGCCTGGCGCTCGCCCGCCTCGCCGCCCGCTACTTCCGCGCGCAGCCGAGGGTCATGGCAGCGGTGACTGGGACGAATGGCAAGACCTCGGTTGCCCATTTCCTCCGCCAGATCTGGGCTGCGGCGGGCCATGCGGCGGCAAGCCTCGGGACCACGGGGATCGAGGGCGGGCTGCCGGATGCCCCCCGCGCCTTCGACGGCCCCCTCGGCCATACGACGCCGGAACCGATCACGCTTCACCGCGCGCTGGCCCGGTTGGCAGAACAGGGCTGCACTCATGCGGCGATGGAGGCGTCCTCCCACGGTCTCGTGCAGGCGCGCGTCGATGGCGTAACGCTCGCGGCTGCGGCCCTAACGCATATCACGCGGGACCACCTCGACTATCATGCCGACCATGAGGCCTATGTCGCCGCGAAGCTCCTGCTCTTCGGCCGCGTCCTGCCCGAGGGGGCGACAGCGGTGCTGAACGCCGATGATCCGGTCTATCCGGAGGCCCGAGCCGTTGCCGAGGCGCGCGGGCAGCGGATCATTGCAACGGGCCGGGCGGCAGCGGCTGATCTGCGCCTTCTCGAGCAAGCGTTTCGGACGGACGGTCAGGCGCTGACGCTCGGCTGGCAGGGGCAGACGCATCGGATCGCCCTCGGTCTCGTCGGCAGTTATCAGGCCGAGAACGTCGCCACGGCCGCCGCCCTCGCCATCGCCACGGGCCTGCCCGCCGAGACGGTGTTCGCAGCACTGCCCGGGCTCGCGACCGTGCGCGGGCGGATGGAGCGGGCGGGACGGCGGGCCTCGGGCGCTGCGGTCTATGTCGATTATGCGCATACGCCGGACGCGCTGATCTCCGCGCTCGCCTCGCTGCGCCCGCATGCGACGGGGACCCTCGTCTGCGTTTTCGGCGCGGGCGGGGATCGCGACATGGGCAAGCGACCGCTGATGGGGCGGGCGGTGGCGGAGGGAGCCGATATCGCGATTGTCTCCGACGATAATCCGCGGAGCGAAGACCCGGCCCTGATCCGTGCCGCCGTCGCCGAAGGGGCGCGCGCGGTGGCTGGGGCGAGCGTTCAGGTGATCGGCGGGCGAGCCGAGGCGATCCTGGCCGGTGTCGATGCCCTCTCGTCCCCGGATGATGTGCTGCTGATCGCCGGCAAGGGGCATGAGCAGGGCCAGGAGGTGGCCGGCGAGATCCTGCCCTTTGACGATGTCGAACAGGCCCGCGCCGCTATCGCCGTGCTCGATGCGGAGAACGGGGCATGAGCCCGCTCTGGACCGCCGAGGAGGCTGCCGCCGCCACTCAGGGACAGACGGCGCCCGGCTGGCAGGCGAACGGCATCTCGATTGACACGCGCACGCTGGTGCCGGGCGATCTTTTCGTCGCCCTAGCGGGCGAGGCGCGGGATGGGCACGCTTTCGTCGCACAGGCTTTCGAGGCGGGGGCTGCCGCAGCCCTCGTCCATCGCGCGATCCCCGATGCCGGCGGGCCGCTTCTCGTGGTCGAGGACACGCTGGAGGGGCTGCAGGCGCTCGCTGCCGCCGCCCGGGCGCGTACAGCGGCCAAGGTCCTCGCGATCACGGGCTCGGCGGGCAAGACCACGACCAAGGACATGGTCGCGACGGTTCTCGCCGCCGTGCCGGGCGCGCAGGTGCATAAGGCTGAATTGAGCCTCAACAACCACTGGGGCGTGCCGCTGACGCTTGCGCGCATGCCGCCTGAGACGACGCATGCCGTGCTTGAGATCGGGATGAACAATGCCGGCGAGATCGGGCCGCTCTCGCGCCTGGCACGGCCCGATGTGGCGCTGATCACGATGATTGGGGAGGCGCATATCGGCAACCTGGGCTCGATCGAGGCCATCGCCGAGGCCAAGGCCGAGATCTTCGAGGGGCTTGAGACGGGTGGGACCGCGGTTCTGCCCGGTGACAGCGCGCAGCTGGCGATCCTGCAGGCTGCCGTGCCGGAGGGGGTGCAGACCGTCCTTTTCGGCCCGGTCGAGGGCGCTGCGTTTCAGCTGATCGCGGCGCGGGTGCACGGTGGGGCGACGGTGGCCGATGCGGCGCTCCGCGGTGCGCCCTGGTCGATCCGTGTCGCCGCGCCCGGCGTGCATCTGGTGCAAAACGCGCTCGGGGCGCTTGCCGCGGTGGAAGCCGCCGGGGAGGATCCGGTGCGCGCCGCCATGGCGCTAGCGGCCTGGCAGCCGGGGGCGGGTCGGGGCGAGGCCTGGCGGATCGCGCTTGGAGAACATGGCCTCGACGGCGAGATCGCCCTTTTCGATGAGAGCTACAACGCCAATCCTGCCTCCGTCCGGGCCGCCTTGGCGGTGCTGGGACTACAGCCTGTGACCGATGATATCGGGCGCATCGCACGGGGCCGGCGGATCGCCTTTCTGGGGGATATGCTGGAGCTGGGCGAGGCGGAGGCGGCGCTGCATGCAGGCCTTGCCGAGGCGCCCGAGATGGCGGCGATCGACCTTGTGCACTGCTGCGGACCGGCGATGCGCGCGCTTTGGCAGGCGCTCCCGCGTGAGCGGCGGGGCCATTGGGCCGAGACCTCCGAGGACCTCGCCGAGCGGGCCCGAACCACGCTTGACGCCGGCGATGTCTGCATGGTCAAGGGCTCGAAAGGCGCCCGCATGGGCCCTGTGGTCGAGGCCATCAAGGCGCTCGGCAGCGCTCAGCCGCTGGAGGCATCCGTGGCAGGGCCAAACGGCGCGCCCGCGGGCCGCAAGGGAGGCAGCTGATCCATGCTCTATGAACTGAGCGCGCTGAGCGACGGCGGCGATTTTTTCAACCTGTTCCGCTACATTACCTTTCGAGCGGGCGGGGCCTTCCTGACGGCGCTGGTCTTCGGCTTCCTTTTCGGTCGGCGCATCATCAACATGTTGAGGCGCTTCCAGAAAAAGGGTCAGCCGATCCGGGACGACGGGCCGGCGGCCCATGCGGCCAAGGCGGGCACGCCGACGATGGGGGGCGTCTTGATCCTGGGCGCGCTCATCGTCTCGACGCTGCTTTGGGCGCGGCTCGACAATGGCTTTGTCTGGATGATCCTGCTGGTGACGCTCGGCTTTGGACTGATCGGCTTTGTGGACGATTACGCCAAGGTTTCAAAATACACCGTGAAGGGAGTAAGCGGCAAAGTCCGGCTCGGGATCGGCTTTGCGATCTCGGCGCTGGCTGCACTTTGGGCGGCCTGGCTGCAACCCACAGATCTCTCAAACCAGCTGGCCGTGCCGTTCTTCAAGGATGTGCTCATCCCGCTCGGGATCCTGTTCGTGCCCTTCGCCATGCTGGTGATCGCGGGGGCGGCGAATGCGGTGAACCTCACGGACGGGCTCGATGGGCTCGCGATCATGCCGGTGATGATCGCGGCCGGCTCGCTCGGGATCATCGCCTATGTCGTCGGGCGCACGGATTTTACCGAGTATCTCCAGCTTCACTATGTACCCGGCACGGGGGAGACGCTGATCTTCTGTGCCGCGCTGATCGGGGCTGGGCTCGGGTTTCTCTGGTACAACGCGCCGCCGGCGATGGTGTTTATGGGGGACACGGGCAGCCTGGCGCTTGGTGGCGCACTGGGGGCGATTGCGGTGGCCACAAAGCATGAGATCGTGCTGGCCATCATCGGCGGGCTCTTCGTGATGGAGGCCGTCAGCGTGATGGTCCAGGTCGCAAGCTTCAAGCTGACGGGCAAGCGGGTCTTTCGCATGGCGCCGATCCACCATCATTTCGAACAGAAGGGCTGGGCCGAGCCGACCATCGTGATCCGTTTCTGGATCATCTCCATCATCCTCGCCCTGATCGGGCTGGCGACGCTGAAGCTGCGGTGATGGGGGTCTTGGCCGCATACGCTGCTTTCGGGAGCGGGCTGGCGGGAGCCCGGAACGCCGCGCCTCGCTTTCGCTCGCGCGACGCCGCCCTCCCACCAGCCCGCTCCCCGATCTGCGGCTGGGGCCGTGGGCGGATCGACGTTGGTTGGTTGGGAGGGGGCGCATGATCCCGGTGCGTTCCTACCCCGGGGCGCGCCTTGGCGTGTTGGGGCTCGGGCGTTCGGGCTTGGCGACGGCGCGGGCTCTGGCGGCGGGTGATGCTGTCCCGATCTGTTGGGATGATGGGGAGGGCGCGCGGGCTGAGGCCGAGGCCGCGGGCTTTGAGGTTGCGGATCTCTCGCGCCCGCGGGAGGCGGCGGGACTGGCGCGCCTGATCGTGTCGCCGGGGGTTCCGCATCTTTATCCATCGCCCCATCCCGCTGTGGCCGCGGCCATCGAGGCGGGGGTGCCGCTGGACAATGACGTCGGGCTCTTTTTTCAGGCGGTTGGGGCGACGGGGGCCGAGGTTCGGGTCGTCGCGATCACGGGCTCGAACGGGAAATCCACGACCACCGCCTTGGTGGCGCATCTTCTCTCCAAGGCCGGCCGGCCGGTTCAGATGGGGGGCAACATCGGGCGCGCGGTCTTGGACCTCGATCCCCCGGCCGATGGGGAGACGGTGGTCCTGGAGCTCTCCTCCTATCAGATCGAGCTTGCGCGGGCGCTGGCGCCGGACATCGCGGTGTTTCTCAACCTCAGCCCCGATCACTTGGACCGCCATGGGGGGATGGGCGGGTATTTCGCGGCGAAACGTCGGCTCTTTGAGGCAGGGGCGCCGGAGCGGCAGATCATCGGGGTCGATGATGCGCCCGGTCGGTTTCTGGCCAATCGGGTCATGGAGCCCGATGATGCCGAGAGCGCGAGCCTGATCGAGATCGCCACGTTGCGAAAGCTACGGGGCGAGGGATGGTCGGTCTTCATGAACCGGCGGTTTCTCACCGAATGGCGCGCGGGGCGGCAGGTCGCGGCGGTTGATTTGGCGCCGGCGCGAGCGTTGCAGGGGGCCCATAATCATCAGAACGCCTGTGCGGCTTGGGCCGTGGCGCGTGCCTGTGGCTTGGGGCCGCGGGTGATCGAGGCGGGGCTTTTGAGCTTTCCCGGCCTTGCCCATCGGATGGAGCGGCTCGGGACCGTTGGTGGCGTGCTGTGCGTCAATGACTCGAAGGCGACGAATGCCGATGCGGCCGAGAAGGCGCTTCTGGCCTATGAGCATGTGCGCTGGATCTTGGGCGGCCGCGCGAAGGAGGGGGGGATCGCGGCGCTTGTGCCCCTCTTCGATCGGATCGCCGGCGCCTATTTGATCGGGGAAGCGGCGGAGACTTTCGGGCAGACGCTGGGCAGCGTCACGCAAAGGCAGTGCGCGACGCTGGATGCGGCCGTGGATGCGGCCTTGGCCGAGGCCCAGCCGGGGGAGGTGTTGCTGCTCAGCCCCGCGGCCGCCAGCTGGGACCAGTTTGCGAGTTTTGAGGCGCGGGGCGAGGCCTTTCGGGCCCTGCTCGAGGCGCGCGGGCTGGTGCCAGAAGGCGCGATCGAGGGGGGGGAGGGCGCGGCATGACCGATATTGCCGGGCGCGGATTGCGGCGCTTGCCCGAGGGCACGGGGCCCATCGGTGCAGGGTTTCGACTGCAGCCGGGGGCGATTGGGGACTGGTGGCATACCGTCGACCGCTGGCTGCTTGGCGGTGTCGTGGTCTTGATCGCGACGGGGTTGGTCCTCGGCCTTGCGGCGTCTCCGCCGCTCGCGGAGAAGAACGGGCTTTGGACCTTCCACTATGTCGTCCGCCATGTGGTTTTTGCCGTCGTCGGGCTCGGTGTGATCGTGGTGGTCTCGGCCATGCCGATCAGCTGGCTGCGTCGCGGCGGCGTGCTCGCGTTCCTGGCCTGTCTCGGTGCCGTGGCGGCGCTGCCCTGGTTTGGGACCGATTTCGGCAAGGGGGCCGTGCGGTGGTTCTCGCTCGGCTTTATGAGCGTGCAGCCCTCGGAGTTTCTGAAGCCGGCTTTTGTGATCGCGGCGGCCTGGGTGATGGCGGGGAGCTTTGAGCGCGGCGGGCCGCCGGGGCGCGTGATCGCTGGTTTCTTCGCGACGGCGATTGCCGCCATGCTCGCGCTGCAGCCGGATTTCGGGCAGGCGATGCTGCTCTTGGCGATCTGGGCCTCGATGCTTTTTGTCTCCGGTGCGCCCATGGTGCTGCTGATCGGGCTCGGCGGGGCTGTCGCTGCTGCAGGGGCCGTTGCCTATCTTAACTCCGAGCATGTGGCCCGGCGGATTGATGTCTATTTCCAGCCGGACGTCGATCCCTTCACGCAGCTTGCCTATGCCGAAAGCGCGATCCGGGAGGGGGGGCTTTTGGGTGTGGGGCCGGCGCAGGGCTCGGTGAAGCAGACCCTGCCGGATGCGCATACCGACTTCATCATCGCGGTGGCGGCCGAAGAGTTTGGCCTGGTGCTGACGCTGGCGCTGATCGGCTGTTTCTTGCTGCTGACGCTCCGGGCGCTGTCGCGGCTCTTGCAAGAACGCTGCATGTTCACGCGGTTGGCAGGAACGGGTTTGGCGGTCGCCTTCGGGCTGCAGGCCTTTGTGAATATGGGCGTCGCCATCCGGTTCTTGCCGCCCAAGGGGATGACACTGCCTTTCATCAGCTATGGGGGCTCCTCGATGATGGCGGCGGCGCTGGGGTTTGGCGTGCTGTTGGCGTTGACCCGCGCGCGGCCGCAGGATCCCGCGGCGATGTTGCGCGCCCGTCTGGATGGGGCGGGAGAGGACGGGCGGGCGCGCGGGGCGGGCTGACGGGTGCCCGTTACGCCGCCCTCGCCTGCGCTCGGGCGACGACGCCCACCCGCCAGCCCGCCCCGCCTCGGCTCGAGCGACGGGCCCGCCGGTCGCGATGCGCTGTCGCGGGTGATGCGGGGCCGGCTTTCTGCGGGTTGCGGCTTTCCCCGGGACGTCTGGCTTGTTAGCCGAGGCGCGGGCCAGGCCGGGGGATGATCCATGACCGCACCGCTTCTCGTGATCGCAGCCGGGGGCACCGGGGGGCATATGTATCCCGCCCAGGCGCTGGCTGAGGAGATGCTCGGCCGGGGGTGGCGCGTGGCGCTTGCCTCCGATGCGCGGGGGCTGCGCTATGCGGGCGGTTTCCCTGAGGCTGTGCGGCGTATGGAGCTTGATGCGGCCTCGCCGAGCCAGGGGGGGCTGGGCGCGCGCCTTGCTGCGCCCTTGCGCCTCTACCGCGGGATCAAGGCGGCGCGGGCGGCTTTCGGGGCTGATCGCCCGGCGGTCGTTGCCGGATTTGGCGGCTACCCGGCCGTGCCGGCCTTGGCGGCGGCTTGGACGATGGAGGTGCCTCGGATCCTGCACGAGCAGAACGGGGTCTTGGGCCGGGTGAACCGCATCTTCGCCCGCCATGTGGCCATGGTCTGTTGCGGGACCTGGCCGCTCGCCAATCCGCCGGCCGGCGTACGCCTCGAGCCTATCGGCAATCCGGTTCGGGCCGCGATCGCGGCAGAGCGGGCATCCGTCTATGGCATGCCGAGTACGGAGGGGCCGGTGCGGCTCCTGGTCTTTGGCGGGAGCCAGGGGGCGAGCGTGTTCTCGCGCACCATTCCCCAGGCGGTTGCGATGCTGCCCGAGGCGTTGCGAGAGCGGATGAGCGTCGTCCAGCAGGCGCGTGATGGCGAAGAGGCGGGGGTTTTGAGCGCCTATCGTGCGGCTGGCGTCGCAGCGGAGGTCGCGCCCTTTTTCCAGGACATGCCCGCGCGCCTGGCTGCGAGCCAGCTGGTGATTGCGCGGGCCGGGGCCTCGACGGTGGCGGAGCTTGCCTGTGTGGGCCGGCCAGCGCTTCTGGTGCCGTACCCCCATGCGATGGACGATCATCAGAGCGCGAACGCCGCGGCGCTGGCCGGTGCCGGTGGTGCTCGGGTGATGCCGGAGCCGGGGCTGACGGCAGGGGCGCTGGCGGCGGTCTTGCGTGAGCTGTTGGTGGAGGCGCCGGAGACCTGTGGGACCATGGCTGCGGCGGCCTGGTCACAGGGGCGGCCCGGGGCGGCTGTGGCCTTAGGAGATATTGTGCAGGCGCTTCACGCAGACGCCAGCGGTTGATAGCGCTCGCTAACGGCCCGTCCTGACAGGAGCGCGATCATGACCCCGCCGACTGCCCTGCCCGTCGATATCGGCGCGATCCATTTCATTGGGATCGGCGGGATAGGGATGTCGGGTATCGCTGAGGTGATGCTGACGCTCGGCTACCCGGTCCAAGGATCGGACCTCAAAGCCTCACCGATCACCGAGCGGCTGGAGCGGCTGGGCGCGCGGGTCATGATCGGACAGGCCGCCGAGAACATCGCGGAGGCGGGTGTCGTCGTCGTCTCTTCCGCAATCAAGGAGGACAATCCCGAGCTGGAGGCGGCGCGCACGGCCTCGCTGCCGGTGGTGCGGCGGGCCGAGATGCTGGCTGAGCTGATGCGCATGCGCTGGAACGTGGCCGTGGCGGGGACCCATGGGAAGACGACCACGACCTCGCTGTGTGCAGCGCTGCTCGATGCCGGCGGCGCGGATCCGACGGTGATCAATGGCGGGATCATCCAGGCCTATGGGTCGAACGCGCGGCCGGGCGAGGGGCGCTGGATGGTGGTGGAGGCGGATGAGTCCGACGGGACCTTCGTCAAGCTGCCTGCAACGATCGCGGTGGTGACCAATATCGATCCCGAGCATATGGATCACTACGGCGATCTGGAGCGTTTACGCGCGGCCTTCGATGCCTTTGTGCACAATATTCCCTTCTATGGCTGCCTTGTCGCCTGCATCGATCATCCGGAGGTACAGGGGCTGATCGGGCGCGTGGATGACCGGCGCGTGGTGACCTATGGCTTCTCGCGCCAGGCCGATGTGCGCGGCGAGAACGTGCGCCATGAGAACGGGGGCGTGTGCTTCGATGCGGTGCTGAGGCCGAAGGGGAGCGCAGAGAAGGGTCTGGAAAAGGGGGCGGAGGAGCGGCTCTCCATCGCGATGCGCATGCCGGGCGAGCACAATGCGCTGAACGCGCTGGCGGCCATTGCGGTTGCGCGGGAGCTGAAGGTGACGGCGGCGGAGATCGTTGGCGGGCTCGGCGGTTTCGAAGGTGTGAAGCGCCGGTTCACGCGGGTCGGAAACTGGCAAGGTGTCGAGATCGTCGATGACTATGGGCATCATCCGGTGGAAATCGGGGCGGTGTTGAAGGCGGCGCGGGCGGCGACGCAGGGCCGTGTGATCGCGATCCATCAGCCGCATCGGTTCTCGCGGTTGGCGGATCTGTTCACGGATTTCTGCGCCTGTTTCAACGATGCCGATGTGGTGGGCATCACGGATGTGTTTGCCGCCGGTGAGGCGCCGATCGAAGGGATCAGCCGGGATGCGCTTGTCGGGGGCTTGCGCGGGCATGGGCATCGCGAGGCTTTTGCCGTGCGCGGGCCCGAGGGTTTGGCCGATTTCGTGGCCGAGCATGCGCGTCCGGGGGATATGGTGCTCTGCCTTGGGGCGGGCAGTATCTCGGCCTGGGCGAACGGCTTGCCGGATGCCCTGGCGCTGCGCGATGCGCCGGTGCGGCAGACGGCCTGAGATCCAGATGCGGGGCGGGCTGTCGGACGCCCCGGCTTCGCGGGCTGACGCCCGCTCAGCGGCCCGCCCGCCAGCCGCGCCCCCTCGAGGATCGGGTTCTGAGGGCATGGCCTTTTGGGTGGGTTTGGCAGGCTTGAGGGGAGCGCCTCATGGTGGAGCAGGAAGTGGTGGCAGCGCGTGGCCGGGATCTTGTGGCGATGCTCTCGGGGCTGCAGGGACGCCTGACGGCGGACCGGGCGCTGGCACCGCTCTCCTGGCTGCGGGTGGGCGGGCCGGCGGAGCTTTTCTTCCAGCCGGCGGATGCCGCGGATCTTGCGGCCTTCTTCCGTGCGCTGCCGGATGAGGTGCCTGTGACCCCGCTTGGGGTCTGCTCCAATCTGATCATCCGCGACGGTGGTTTGCCCGGGGCCTCGGTGCGGCTGGGGCGGGCCTTTGGCGAGATGACGGTCCTGGAGGGGGCGCGGCTTCGCGTCGGCGCTGCCGCGCTGGACAGCGCGGTGGCCAAGCGCGCGGCCGAGGCCGGGATTGCGGGGCTGTCCTTTCTGCGCACGATCCCCGGAACGATCGGGGGGGCGGTGCGCATGAACGCCGGCTGCTACGGCAGCTACACGGCCGATGTGGTCGAGACGGTCACGGTGATGCATCGCGATGGCCGGCTGGAGACGTTGCAGGGTGCCGCCATCGGTTTCGGTTACCGCTCATCGATGCTGCCGGCCGACAGCATCGTGCTCGAGGCCATCCTCAAAGGCAGGCCTGGCGCGCCGGAGGAGATCGCCGCGCGCATGGCAGAGCTCGTCGCCAAGCGCGCCGCATCCCAGCCCGTGGCAGAGCGCTCCTGCGGCTCGACCTTCCGCAACCCCGCCGGCTACTCCTCGACCGGGGAGGCGGGCGATCCGATGGCCTTGAAGGCCTGGGCGCTGATTGAGGCGGCGGGCTGTCGGGGCATGTGCCGCGGCGGCGCCATGATCTCCGAGAAACACGCGAATTTCCTGATCAACGCAGGCGGCGCGACGGCCGCGGATCTTGAGGATCTGGGCGAAGACGTCCGCGCGCGGGTCAAGATGCAATCGGGGCACGATTTGATCTGGGAAATCGCCCGCATCGGCGTTAGGCTCCCGTCACCGGTTGACATGCGCTGAAGCGCGGCACCGGCGGCACGGGCAAGACCCGGGCCGGGGGCGCCGAGCCCCTAGACATATCGGGGCGAGGCATGTCGAGCAGGACAGCTCCCCGCGTGGCAGTGCTGAAAGGCGGCCGGTCGGCCGAGCGCGAGGTGTCGCTCGTCTCGGGCCACGCCTGCGCCGAGGCGCTGGCGCATGCGGGATACCAGGTGGTGGAGATCGATGCGGGCCCGGATCTCGTGGCCCGGCTCGAGGACGCGCGCCCGGATGTCGTCTTCAATGCCCTGCATGGCCGCTGGGGCGAGGATGGTGCCGTACAGGGGATGCTCGAATGGCTGGGCCTGCCCTATACCCATTCCGGCGTTCTGGCCTCGGCGCTGGCGATGGACAAGGCGCGAGCCAAAAAGGTCTTCGCCGCCCACGGGCTGCCGCTCGTCGAGAGCCTGATCGTCGCGCGCGAGGTGTTGGTCGCGGCCCATCCCATGGCGCCGCCCTATGTGGTCAAGCCCGTCAATGAGGGTTCCTCGGTCGGGGTGACGATCGTCCCGGAAGGGGCGAACGGGCCGGCGCGTCTTGGCGAGGAGGCGCCGGCGATGCTGATGGTCGAGCGCTTCGTGCCAGGGCGGGAGCTTACCGTCTCGGTCATGGGCGATCGGCCGCTGGCGGTGACCGATATCGTCGCGACCTCGGGCTGGTACGACTACCATGCCAAGTATGCCGCCGGTGGCTCGGCCCATGTGGTGCCCGCCGAGGTGCCGGACGCGATCGCCGAGGCCTGCCTCGCCCATGCTGTGACCGCGCATCAGGCGCTGGGCTGCCGGGGCCTCAGCCGCACCGACTTTCGTTGGGATGAGGCGCAGGGGCTCGATGGGCTCATCGTGCTCGAGACCAATACCCAACCGGGGATGACGCCGACCTCGCTCGCGCCCGAGCAAGCGGCCCATTGCGGGATCTCCTTTGGAGCGCTCTGCCGATGGTTGGTGGAGGATGCGTCATGCGACCGGTGAACGAGGATCGCCCGGAGGGTGCTCGGCCCCAGATGCCGCAGCCTGACGAGCCACGGCCCGAGCAGCTGCAACCCGCTGGCGTGCAGCCGGATGATGGGCGCGACGCGATGGGTGGGGAGGCGCCGCGTTTTCTCGCCCGTGCAGCCGCGCGTCAGAGTGCGGCACCGCTTGAGGCGCTGGTCGAGACCCGGGCCCGGCAGCGCGTGGTTGACGCGCTGCGTGAGGGGCTGCGCGGCCGTAAGCCTGCAGGGCTGGGGCCCGGGCCTTCGAAGGCGGTCTTCCGCTTGCGCCGTGCCTGGGCCAAGCCGGTCGTCCGCTCGGCGCTGCTCGTCTATCTGCCGCTCACGGCCTTGGCGGTGATCGGTTGGAGGGTCGTCTCGGATGACGGGTTGCGCCAGGCGGCGGAGGCGCGCGCTTTGGCGAGTTGGGAGGCGCTTGCGGCCCGGCCTGAGTTTGCGCTCGAGGGGCTGGTGGTCACGGGCGTCGGCCCGCGGTTGCAGGGCGAGGTGCAGCGGGCCCTGGCTCTGCGGGCCGGGTCGTCCTCGCTGGGGCTCGATGTCGAGGCGTTGCGCGCGCGGGTTCTCGAGCTTGGCGGGGTCGAGGACGCGGCCGTGCAGATCGACCCGGCCGGCGTGCTGCGTGTCACCGTCACGCCGCGCCCGGCGGTGGCGCTTTGGCGCGATCGCGCAGGCGGGCTCTTCGGGATCGCCGATGACGGGACGATGGTGGTGCCGGTGGCCCATCGCGGGCTCTGGCCCGAACTGCCGGTCCTGATCGGTGACGGCGCCGAGGGGGCGGTTGGCGAGGCGCTCGAGATCCTCGCGACGGCGCCGGAGCTCGCACCACGCCTGCGCGCCTTCGTCCGCGTCGGCGAGCGGCGCTGGGATATGGTGCTCGACCGCGAGATGCGCGTGATGCTGCCGGAGGATCGCCCAGCCGAGGCGCTCGCCCGCATTCGCGCCCGTACGCGCGACGAGATCTTTGAGCGTGCAATCGCCGTGATCGATCTGCGCCTGCCCGACAGGCCAACCCTACGCCTCGATGCGCCCGCCATCGATACCATGCGCATCGACGGGCTGCTCAAGACCGCGGAGGACGAAGAGACGTGAATTTTCGCTCGACGGATATCTTCCGCGCGATGCGGGGGCGGCTGGAGATCGCGATCAAGCGCGGCCGCATCGGCGTGATCGATATCGGCTCCTCCAAGATTACCTGCCTGGTGCTGCGCCTCGACACCCAGCGCCTGGCAGAGGCGCGCGGGGCGGACCGGCTCGGCACGTCGCTGTTTGGGGCCGTCGAGGTGGTGGGCGCGCGCTGCGTCCAATCCCGGGGCGTCCGGCGTGGCGAGATCGTGGATATGGACGAGGCGGCGCGGGCCATCCGCCTTGCCCTCCTCTCCGCCGAACAGATGGCGGCGCCCAAGGTCGAACGGGTCGACCAGGTGATCGTCAGCTTCTCCGGCGGGCGGCCGGAGAGTTTCTCGACCATGGGTGAGACCGAGACGGAAACCGGGCGCGTGACCGAGCGGGACGTGGCCAACGCGCTGGCCGAGGCGCCGGAGCCGCCGATCGGCGAGGGGCGACAGATCTTGCACGCCCAGCCCGTGGAGCTTGCCCTCGATCATCAGACCGGGATCACCGATCCGCGGGGGATGACAGGGCGCATGCTCTCGGTCGCCGTCCATGTGGTCACCGTGGCCGCGCGGCCGCTGGCGGATCTGATGGAATGCGTGCGCCAATGCGACCTCGATCTCGCCGGTGTGGTGGCGGCTCCTTATGCGGCGGGTCTCTCGGCTCTGGTCGAGGACGAGCAGCGCACGGGCTCCGTCGCCATCGATCTCGGCGCCGGCACGACGGCCTTTTCGGTCTTCCTGCGCGACCATCTGGTCTGCATCGATCAGGTGCGGTTCGGCGGCGCGCAGGTCACCGGCGACATTGCGGCGGGGCTCAACATGACCTTCGCCGCCGCCGAGCGCCTCAAGACGCTCCATGGCGGGGTGATCCCCACCGATGCCGACAATCGCGATCTGCTCGATGCACCGCTGCGGGGGGAGGAGGAGAGCCCTGAGCGGCGGCAGATCAGCCGCGGTATGCTGATCGGAGTGATCCGCCCGCGCGTCGAGGAGACCCTGAAGCTGCTGCGTGAGCGGCTGGTCGAGCTTGGCGTCACGGAGATGCCGGGCTGTTCCTTTGTCCTGACGGGGGCTGCGAGCCAGATGCCCGGGATCGACGAAATGGCGACCCGCATTCTCGGCCGTCGCCCCCGCGTGGGCCGACCGTTGCGCATCGCGGGGCTGCCTTCGGCGCTGGCGGGTCCGGAGAACGCGGCCGCCGTGGGCCTCGCGGTATATGCCCTGCGCCCGCATGACGAGATCTGGGATTTCGAAGCCCCGCGGCCTTGGACCGTGCACGGCCGCGCACAGGAGCTGGTGCGATGGTTTCGCGCGAGCTGGTGAGCAAACGGTGGAGTGGAACCCCACCCTACCGGCACAGAGCTGCCCTGCCGGCGACGGGGCTGGCGACGGGTTGGGTGGGGTTCCAGCCCACAACTAGACGTAGAAGAGACGTGACGGCAGGCCACGAGTCAGCTACCGTGGTACAAAATCAAGGGTTTACAGGCGTCCAAACTACAACAAGTCGCTGTAACAACCAGCGCTAGGGCATTGAGCAGAAAGGCAGGCGAGCAATGGTGCTGACCCTCCAAGACGTGGACGATGACGATCTCAGCGCGCGCATCACCGTGTTCGGCGTGGGCGGCGCCGGCGGGAATGCCGTCAACAACATGATCGAGAAGGAGTTGGCCGGCGTCGAATTCATCACCGCCAACACCGATGCGCAGGCGCTTGGCAATTCGCGCGCCAATCGCCGCCTACAGCTGGGCCAGGGCGTCACGCGTGGCCTGGGCGCCGGCTCGAAGCCTGACGTGGGCATGAGCGCCGCCGAAGAGAGCACCGATGAGATCGCGGCAGCCCTCGAAGGGTGCCACATGTGCTTTATCACCGGCGGCATGGGCGGAGGTACCGGCACAGGCGCAGCCCCTGTTGTCGCGCGGATCGCGCGCGAGATGGGGATCCTGACGGTCGGCGTCGTCACGAAACCCTTCCAGTTCGAAGGCGCGCGGCGCATGAAGCTGGCCGAGAAGGGCGTGGAGGCGATGCAGGAGTTCGTCGACACCCTGATCGTGATCCCGAACCAGAACCTGTTCCAAGTTGCCTCGGAGCACACGACCTTTGTCGAGGCCTTCCAGCTTGCTGACGACGTGCTCTACCAGGGTGTGCAGGGTGTGACCGACCTGATGGTGCGCCCGGGCATGATCAATCTCGACTTTGCCGACGTCCGCTCGGTGATGGAGGAGATGGGCAAGGCGATGATGGGCACGGGCGAGGCCGAGGGGCCCACGCGGGCCATCGATGCTGCCGAGAAGGCCATCGCCAACCCGCTGCTCGACGAAGTGAGCCTCAAGGGCGCGCGCGGTGTGCTGATCAACATCACCGGCGGCTATGACCTCACGCTCTTCGAGATGGACGAGGCGGCGAACCGCATCAAGGACGAGGTCGATGCCAATGCGCTGATCAAGTTCGGCTCCGCCATCGATCCAGAGATGCAGGGCAAGATGCGCGTTAGCGTCGTTGCCACCGGCATTGATGCCGTCGTCGCGGCGCGACCGGCGGAAGACGACATGGCGCCGTCGCGCCGCCGCCCTGCCCTGACCGATAGCGCCGGGATCGATGCCCTGCGGGGTGGCCAGCAGCGCCAGACCGCGCTGTCGCCGAGCGCGCCTGAGCCCTCTCCGGCCCTGCCCATCGAGGAGGCAGCACCGTCTGAGCCCGTGATTGCCGAGCGGCCGTCGCCCACGACCGTCGTTGCCGAAGCGCGCTCGCGGCTCGCCGCGGCCTTCGGGAGCGACCGAGCGAGCGAACCGGCGGCGGAACCCGTCTCGGCGGAACGGCGAATGGCCACCGCCCCTTCCCCGGCAGAGATCCGCGCGCGCGCGGAACGGGTGCGTGAACAGGCAGCTCAGGCGCGACAGGCCGTCTCGGCGCGGCGCAGCACGCCCGCCTTCGATGATGAAGGTGGCCCAGGGCTCTTCGATGTGGACGACCGCTCGGTCGACCAGGCTAACCCCAGCGTGGAAGCGGCGGCCGTTCGCGCGATGGCTGAACCGGAGGCGCCCCGCAGTGGCCATTTCACGGCCCCTCCCCTGTCCCGGGCGGCAGAAGCGGCAGAGCGCCTGTCAGACCCCCTGCCAGAGCCGAAGCCTGCGGCGCGTGCGGAGGCTGCGCCGGAGACAGGGCGGAGCGGTCTGTTCACCATCAACCGCCTGATCAATCGAGTGGCCGGCCACCATGAGGCTGCGCCGCGGCGCTTGGAGCCGCGAACGGATCCGAGGGCTGAGAGCGCGGAGGACGATGAGGGTGATATCCCTGCGTTCCTCCGCCGTCAGGCCAACTGATCCACGATTAGACGGCGCCCCACGGCTATCCAGTGGTCGGGGCGCTACGCTCTCTGCCGGGGGGCAGTGCCGGGGCTCTTGGGACAACCGTCCCGGGAGCCCTTTCCATTTCAACGTGTTTATTGCGCCGCAGCGATCTTGTTTCAATCCGACACAAAGATTGAATTGGTGAGCGCCCGACTGCCCTTTAAGGCATCGTTAGCACAACAACATGCCGCAGACGCGAAGCCATCACGGCAGAGCCGAAAAGAACGCGGCAAACGAGGGCCAGAGCATGCGTTTCACTCTCGCGAATACAGCGGAGTTCACAGGGGTAGGCCTGCACAGCGGCCGCCCGGTCACCGCGCGGGTCCTGCCGGCGATGCCGGGTGTGGGCATCGTCTTTGAGCGGACCGACGCTGCCCTTGGCACCGGGCGGGTTCCTGCGCGTTTCGACCTGGTCACCGATACCCGCCTGTGCACGCGCCTCGAGAACGCCCATGGCGTGACTGTGGGGACCGTGGAGCATCTGATGGCGGCTCTCGCCGGCTGTGGCATTGCCGATGCGCGCATCGTGCTCGACGGGCCGGAGGTGCCGATCATGGACGGCTCGTCCCGCATCTTCGTGCAGGGTTTTGCGCGCGCCGGTGTCGTGGCCACGGGCCCCGCACCGAAGCGCCTGCGCGTCCTGCGCAAGATCGAGGTCGTGGATGGCGACAAGCGCGCGAGCTTGCTGCCGGCGCAGGAGGGGCAGAAGGGCCTGACCATTCGCTTCTCCATCGACTTTGACGATCCCGCCATCGGGCGGCAGAGCCATGCGCTCGCGCTGACGGGAAGCCGCTTTGCCGAGGAGCTGGCGGATTGCCGCACCTTTGGCCATTTCTCCGAAGTGGAGCAGCTGCGCAAGCTGGGCCTTGCCCGTGGTGGCAGCCTCGAGAACGCGATCGTGGTCGATAAGGGTCGTGTGATGAACCCGGGTGGTTTACGCCGGCGCGATGAGTTCGTGCGCCATAAGATCCTGGATGCGGTCGGTGATCTTGCGCTCGCGGGCATGCCGATCACCGGGGTCTATGAAGGCGTGAAAGCCGGCCATGGGCTCACCAATGAGCTCCTGCGCGCCCTTTTCGCCGAGACGGATGCCTGGGAACTCGTCGATGAGCCGAGCGCGGTCACGGCGCTCCCGGCCGCCCCCCGCCAAGGTCGCACGGGCGAGCGGCGCCGGGTCGCGGTCTAATATCTCGCCAGCCTGGGAAAGCGGCGCGAACGGAGCCCCGTTCTGCGCCGCTCCTGTCCCGTTTTGAGCGGACAGAGGCTCTCTGGCTTTGCTGGGATCTGGCGGCGGCCGGCGCTGCGGTGTAGTCTGCGGCCGAACGCGATCGGGTCTCCGCCACGGCCCTGAGGTCGCGACCCCGAAATCGCCATTGCCGAGCGGATCCCGATGACGATGACGCCCTCTACCGAGCGCCCCGCCCTCTCCCCTGGCCGCGGTCTAGTTGCAGCGGTCGGGCTGGCCCTGCTGCTGAGCAGTTGCGGGTTGCTTCCGGAGAAGCCGGCGCCCGTGGAAGAGCTTTCGGCTGCCGAGATTTTCGCTCGTGGCGAGGCGCAACTCGATGCGGGCGACGAGATTGCCGCGGCGCGGACGTTCAACGAGATCGAACGGCTCTACCCGTTCTCCCAACTCGCCAAGCGCGCGATCATCATGTCCGCCTTCGCCTCCTATGAGGCGGGCGATTTTCCGAGCACCCGCGCCCAGGCAAGCCGCTATCTCGACCTCTATCCCGCGGATGCGGATGCGGCCTATGCGCAGTATCTGATCGCGCTCAGCTACTACGACAACATTGTCGATGTGGGTCGCGATCAGGAGGTGACGCGCAACGCGCTGAACGAGCTGACGACGGTGGTGAACCGCTATCCCGACAGCGATTATGCCCGCGATAGCCAGCTCAAGATCGATCTCACGCGCGATCACCTGGCGGGCAAGGAGATGTCGGTCGGACGGTATTATCTCAAGCGCGGCTTCTATTCGGCCGCCATCTCGCGCTTTCGAACCGTGATCGATGAGTATGACACGACGAGCCAGACACCGGAGGCACTGCATCGCTTGGTGGAGGCCTATCTGGCGCTTGGGCTGATCGAGGAGGCGCGGGCCTCGGCCATCGTGCTTGGCGAGAACTATCCGGGCTCGGGATGGTATTCCGACAGCTATGCGGCGCTCACCGGGATCGAGGTGGTCGAGAAGGAGGATGACGGCGGGACCCTGTCCTCGCTCTACCGCCAGATCATCCTCGGCCGCTGGCTCTGAGGCGCATGCGCCCGGCCGCCGTCTCGGGGCCTTTACGGCTCGGCACAGCGGGTGCGGTTGGCACAACGGGCATGGCGCGCTGATGCTGGTCGAGCTCGAGATCCGCAACATCGTGCTGATCGAGGCGCTGACGCTGGAGTTCGGGCCAGGTCTGAACGTGCTGACCGGAGAGACGGGGGCGGGCAAATCGATCCTGCTCGACGCGCTCGGTTTTGCGTTGGGCCGCAAGGTGCGGCGGGATCTGGTGCTCGCCGGTACGGGACAAGGCAGCGTCGTGGCCGTCTTCGCGCCCGCGCCGGAGCATCCCTCCACCGCTGTGCTCGCCGATCTTGAGATCCCGGCCGAGGAGACGCTGGTGTTGCGGCGTGTGGCCCGGGCCGACGGGCCGGCGACCGCTTTCGTGAACGATCAGCGCGTGAGCGCGGAGGCGCTGCGGCGCTTGGGCGAGACGCTCGTCGAGGTTCATGGCCAGCACGACGATCGCGGGCTGCTCGACCCGCGTGCTCATCGCCCACTCCTCGACGCCTACGCCGGGCTGGGAGCGGAACGGGCGGCCGTCCGTGCGGCGTGGCGGGAGCTGGAGGCAGCGCGGCGGGTGCTGACGGAAGCGCGAGAGGTGCTCGCCAAGGCATCCGCCGATGCGGATTTCCTGCGCCATGCGGTGGCCGAGCTCGACCGTCTCGCGCCGGAGGTCGGCGAGGAGGAGCGGCTCGATGCCGAGCGCCGGCTCATGCAGGCGGCAAGCCGGATCCGGGAGGAGGTCGAGAAGGCCGCCGAGGCGCTCTCGCCTCAGGCAGAGGGGGCCTTGGCCGATGCGCTCTCGCGTCTCTCCCGCGTGGCCGATCGGGCGGAAGGGTATCTCGACGCGCCGCTTGCGGCGATCGATCGCGCGATGATCGAGCTTGGGGAGGCGCAGGCGGGGGTGGGTGCAGCGCTTGACGCATTGGCCTTCGATCCGGAGCGCCTGGACGCGGTGGAGGAGCGGCTCTTTGCTCTAAGAGCGCTCGCGCGCAAGCATGATGTGCATCCGATGGCGTTGCCGGGCTTGGCTGAGGAACTGGCCGACCGCCTTGGGGCCATCGATGCGGGCGAGATTCATATCGCGGGGCTGGAGGCCGCGGTGGGCGCGGCTGAGGTCGCCTATGACGCGGCCGCTCGTGCACTATCGACCGCGCGGGGCGCTGCGGCGGTACGGCTGGACGGTCTGGTGACCGCGGAGCTTGCGCCGCTGCGCATGGAGGCTGCGCGCTTCGAGACCGAGATGGCCGAGGCGCCGGCAGGGCCTGAGGGCGTGGATGCGGTGAGCTTTACCGCCAGCATCAATCCCGGCAGCCCGGCAGGCACCATCGACCGGATTGCCTCGGGTGGTGAGCTCTCGCGTTTTCTCTTGGCCCTGAAGGTCTGTTTGGCAGCGCAGGCCGGGGGGCTATCGATGGTCTTCGACGAGATCGATCGCGGGGTCGGGGGGGCGACGGCGGATGCGGTGGGCCGTCGGCTCGCGCGCCTGTCGACGGCCAATCAGGTCCTGGTCGTCACCCATAGCCCACAGGTGGCGGCGCAGAGGGCTGTGCATTTTCGGATTGCCAAGCATGTGAGCGAGGGTGTGACGCGCACGGAGGTCACCGCGCTTTCCCCTGAGGCGCGGCTCGAGGAGTTGGCCCGGATGCTGGCGGGTGAGGAGATCACGCGGGAGGCCCTGGATGCGGCTGCCGCGCTTTTGGCGCGCAAGGCGGCCTGACCCAGGAGGTGCCAAGGGTGCGAGGGGCGCTATGGGGGACGCCGGGTGGCGCAGGCGCCATGGCGGCGGCGCCGGACCGCCGCCTCCGCCGCCCGCCCCCCCAGGATGCGGCGGCCCGGCGCCGCCGCCATCGCGCGCAGGGCTTTGCTTCGGGCGGCCAGACGTGGACATGGGCCGGTTGAGGCGCTAGGCGCGGGCGGCCCCATAGCGGGGCGGGCGAGGGCGCTGTGTTCACCACCCGCGATTTTCTGATCGTGCGCAACCGGATCCTGCGGGCGACGGGCTTGATGCCGAACCGGCGGGCCAAGATGAACCCCTATCAGCTGCCGGAGAGCCGGCGGCGCGAGGGGGCGCGGGCGGGGCTCGCGCTTGTGGCCATCATCAAGAATGAGCGGCCGTACCTCGAGGAGTGGATCGCCTTTCATGCCATGCTCGGCGCCTCGGCCGTTTATGTCTATGACAACGGCTCCACGGATGAGGGGCCGGCCTTCCTGCGCGCCCATGACTTCGGGATCCCGGTGACCTGCCTGCCCTGGTGGAGTTTCGATGGGATCGAGAGCACGCAGGTCCTCGCCTATGCCCATGCGCTGGCCAATTTCGGGGCGGACCATCGCTGGATGGCCTTTCTGGATGTCGATGAGTTCATGATGCCCGCGGTGGGTGCGGACCTGCCTGCCACGCTGGCGCAGTTCGAGGGGCAGCCTGGCGTGACCATGCCCTGGATCAGTTTCGGGCCCAATGGCCATCGAGAGAAACCCGACGGCTTGGTCATCGAGAACTATACTGAGCGGGCGGCCTGGCCGCCGATCCCGGCGCAGTTCAACCTCCTGCGCTTCAAGGCCGTGGTCGATCCGGCCGAGGTGGAGATCGCGGGCTGCCATGAGTTCGGCTATCGCGGCCGGGGCGTTGTGATGATCAACGAAGCGGGCGAGAGCATCGAGCCGCTGGCGGCGCGCAGCGAGGGTTTTGCGAAAGCTGAGATCCTGCGGCTGCACCACTATTTCAGCCGCTCCGAGGCGGAGATGGCGGCGAAGCTCGAGAAGGGGCGGGTCAGCGAGAACGGGCGGATCAATCGCACCACCTATGCCCGGCGGATCGAGCAGTATCGCCTCTCGACCCATCGGGACGAGACGGCGCTCCGCTTTGTGGCGCCCCTGAATGCGCGGCTGACCGGGGGGCGGCTGAGCGGGGGCGCGGCCATTGATTGATCTCTCTCTTGGCGTATCCTACGGGCCGCTCGGGGCTCAGTGGGGGATGAGATGAGAACTTGGGTGTTGGCCGCTTTCTTGGCCGTCCTGGCGCAACCGGCTGCCGCATTGACCTGGACCTTGGAGTTCGGCGGCACCGAGGTAGGGCGCTTCGAGACGAACGGGACCTTTGC
>JBCCLX010000014.1:0-22669 GCA_039026635.1 Pseudomonadota bacterium | reverse complement strand
GTTCAAGAAAACCGATGTGCCCGTCCTCGGCCTCATCGAGAACATGAGCACCTACATCTGCCCCAAATGCGGCCATGAGGAACCGATCTTCGGCCATGGTGGCGCACGGGCCGAGGCTGAGAAGATCGGCGCGCCGTTTCTGGGCGAGATCCCGCTCGATCTCGCCATCCGCCTCGCAGGCGACGGTGGGGCGCCGATCGTCGCGCAGCAACCCGCCAGCCCCCAGGCCCGCGCCTTCATGGATGTGGCCGACCGGCTGCTCGAGACCAAGGCCCTCTCAGGGGTCGCTGCGTGAGCCAGGCGGATCAGAGCCTGGCCGGGCTCGCGGCCCCTGGAGAGACGCCCCTGATGCCGCCGCGCCTGCGGGCCGAGAAGGCGCCATCGGGCCAAGAACCCATGGCCCGCGCCATCGCCCAGGCCGCCATCGGGATCGATCCCGGCCTCATCGTCTGGCGCTACGATGGCTTCGTGCTCGATGCCGCCCTTGTCCTGGCGCCGGAAGAGCCGCTGGCGAAAGCCATGTCGGCCGTGATCGCCGTGCAGCTTGGCGTTGGTGACAGCCTCGGCTCGCTCGCCCCGCCGGAGGTTGCCGTGCACTACGCCTGGCCCGGCGATCTGCTTATCAACGGCGCGCGATGCGGAGAGTTTAGGGCGGCGGCCAGCACCAAGGATCGCGAGGCCGAGCCCGATTGGCTTGTGATTGGACTGACGCTCGCCTTTCTGCCCGCCTCCGAAACACCGCCCCCCGATGAGACGGCGCTCCATCTCGAAGGCTGTGGCGAGATCACGCCCGTGGCCTTTCTTGAGAGCGCGGCGCGCCACACGCTGATTTGGCTCGACACCTTGGAGAAGGACGGGCTTCCAGCCCTTGAGCGCCACTGGCGCGGTCGCGCCTGGCGCATGGGCGAGGTCCTGGAGCACGGCCCCGATGCCGGTGCCGTTTTCATGGGGATCGACGAGGAAGCCAGCCAACTCCTGAAGACCGCTGACGCCACCGTCCTGCGCCCGCTGACCCTGATGCTGGAGGACGAGCGATGAAGCTGGCCCGCACGCTGCGCTTCGACGAGAGCGACACCAACATCTTCGAGCGGGCCGCCGAGCCGGATGAATGGGCGGTCTCGGGCGCCTTCGCCTTCTCTGATCTCGACGAGCCCGCCCTCACCGGCAAGACGCGTCAGGCCTTTTCCAACGGCTGGCTCGGGCTCGAGACCTTCGGGCGCGCCACCTTCGTCGCCGTCGCGCAGATCGAAGAGGCGGAATATGCCGCACAGATCGAGGCGCTCGCCGCCCATTTCGTTGCCGAATGGGGTGCACCGGATCTGAATGCCGCCCGGCCCGTCGCCGCCGAGGAGCTCGCCTTCATGGCGTCGCTTGCCGAAGAACACGCGCCCAACACGCTCTTGGTTGTCGAACGCAAGCTGGTGGACGCCGGCGTCTCGGAAGGGTTTCGATCCATCGCTCCGCGCGATGCCGGCATCGATCTGGTCGCCATGCACGGCAGTCTCGACCCCGACTAGACGCCAGGCGAACACCGCAACTCCAGCGTGCGTCATACTTTGGCCCAACGACCCTAGCCTTATGGTTAACAAGAGGGGTCGGGGGGCTGACGTCTATGAAGCTGATGCGGATCGGAAGCGCAGGTGCTGAGCGCCCGGCGATGCTCTGTGCCGAGGGCAAAGCGCGGGATCTCTCGGGTCACGTCACCGATATCGCCGGCGCGGCGCTGACGCCGGAGGGGCTGACCCACTTGCGTACGCTCGATCCGAGCACCTTGCCCGAGCTGCCCCGTGGCGCACGCAAGGGCCCCTGTGTCGGTCAGCCGAGCAAGGTCATCTGCGTCGGCCTGAACTACACCGACCATGCAGACGAACTGGGTATGGCGCGGCCCGAGGAGCCCGTGCTCTTTTCAAAGGCGCCCTCCTGCCTGGCAGGGCCTGAGGACGATATCGTCACCCCTCGAGGCGCCGACCGGCTCGACTACGAGATCGAGCTCGCCATCGTCATTGGTCAGCGCGCCCGCTATGTGGACCCACAGACAGCGCTCGCCCATGTCGCCGGCTACGCGCTCTTCAACGATGTGAGCGAGCGGACGGATCAACTCCAGCGTGGCGGACAGTGGATCAAGGGCAAGAGCCATGACGGCTTCGGCCCCATCGGCCCCTGGCTTGTCACCGCCGATGAGATCCCGGACCCGCAGGCGCTGGACCTCCGGCTCGAGGTCAACAGCCAGATGCGCCAACAGGGCACGACGGCGCGGATGATCTTCGGCGTGGCCGAGATCGTCTCCTACATCTCCCGCTTCATGACCCTCGAACCCGGCGACGTGATCCCGACGGGCACCCCGCCAGGGGTGGCGCTCGGCATGAAAGCGCCAGGCTGGCTTGTGCCCGGCGATGTGCTGGAGCTGGAGATCACAGGCCTCGGCCGCCAGCGCAACCGCATCCTGCCGACCTAAGCACGCCCGCTGCGCTTGCCTTTATGGGCCCGCCCCCCGAGGCTCTCGGCAAAGACGTGGCGGGGAGGCATGCATGAACGATCTGGTGCTGAAGGGCGGGCGGCTCTTCGATCCGGCGGGAGGACTAGACCGCACGGGCGACATCGCCTTTGCCGGCAACAAGATCGCAGCCATCGGTGAGGGATTGCAGGGCCGCCAGGTCATCGATGCCGCCGGCCTCATCGTGTCGCCGGGCATGATCGATCTGCACACCCATGTCTATTGGGGCGGCAATGCCCTGGGCGTCGATCCGCTCTCCTATGCCCGCAAGAGCGCCTGCCCCACGCTGATCGATACCGGCAGCGCGGGCCCGGGCAACTATGCGGGCTTCGCGGCCCATGTGATCGCGCCCGCGCCCGTGCGCATCCTCGCCTATCTCCATGTCTCCTTCGCCGGCGTCTTTGCCTGGTCCCGGGAGGTCATGGTGGGTGAGAGCCAGGATATGCGGCTGATGGCCCCCAAGGCGGCCGCCCGCGTCGCCGCCGAGCATCCCGACACCGTGATTGGCATCAAGATCCGGCTCGGCCGGCGGACCTCCGGCCAGAACGGGATGGGGGTCTTCGCCCATGCCCTTGATGTGGCCGAACGCACTGGCCTGCCGATCATGGCGCATATCGACGAGCCGCCGCCCTCCTATGCCGAACTTGTCTCGGCGCTGCGTCCCGGCGATGTGCTTACCCATTGCTTCCGCCCCTTCCCCAACACCCCCGTCGGGCCGAACGGGCGCGTGCGCGCAGCGGTGCTGGAGGCGCGGGAGCGCGGCGTCGTCTTCGATATCGGGCACGGCCAGGGCTCCTTTGCCTTCGAGACGGCGCGGGCGATGCTGGACCAGGGCTTTGCGCCCGACGTCATCAGCTCGGATATCCACACGCTCTGCCTCGACGGGCCCGCGCATGATCTCGTGACGACCATGACCAAGTTCCTGCATCTGGGGATGAGCCTGCCCGATGTGGTGCGCGCGGTGACGGCGACGCCCGCCGCAGCCCTGCGCCGGCCGGATCTCGCACGCCTGGCGCCTGGCGCGCCGGGCGATGCCTCACTGATCGCGATCGAGGAGGGGCCGGTGGTGCTTGAGGACACGACCGGGGCAACGCTTACCGCCGAGCGCCGGATCGCCGCGCGCGGGGTGGTCTGCCATGGCCGCTATCTCGGCGGGCCGGGAGACACCGACGAGATCTAACCTCGCCCGAGGTGCCAGGTCCCAGTCCGATCAGCGCGCCTTGACCCAGGGGCGGGGCACGGCGGCGAAGCCGTGCCAGAGCATCTGCGCACGCTCCCAATCCCGCTCAGCCATGGCATTGCCGGCCCCGATCAGGCGGCCGGCAGCGCGCATCGCCGCGGGATCATCGCCACCCGGCGCATCGGTGCTGAGCAAGAGATGTTCGGCCAATGCCGCATCGTTGAGGGCGCCAAACAGGGTCTGCAACGTCTTCAGCGCTTTCACCAACGGCCGAGATTTCTTCTCGGACCAGAGCGGCAAGGCGAACTCCAGCGTGTAGCGCAGCGCCTTCAGCGATTTGCGCAGCTCATGGCGCGCCTCGATATCGAGCGCCTCGATGCCGCCGCGACCCTTGCCCTGCCCTGCGCGCCGCGCGGCCTTGCGATCGCCGCGGATCAGCGCGGCCTCGGCAAGCGCCCGATAGGGTGTGGCCAGTCGCATCGTTTGGGTGTGATCGGCCGGATCCAGCCATCCCCGCAACGCCACGTACTCAGCGAAATCGAGCAAGAAGGCCGTGGCACGCTGGCCTGAAAGCGTCTCGCGCAAGCGCAGCCGTTCCGCCTCGAGCCGCCTTGTCAGCGCGGCCTCGAGGGGTGCGAAGCCCTGTTCACAGGGGGCAGCGTGGGCCGCCGGGGCCACCAGATCCTCGATGGCGACATCCAGATCGCGAACCCGCCCGGCCTCACCCGCCAGCCATCGGGCCTCGGTCTCGAGCGCACGGTGACGCGGCCCGTCGAAGGCGGGGCGCAGGAGTGCCAGGGCAGCGCGCAGCCGGCGCAGGCCGACGCGCAGCTGATGCGGCCCCTCGCTGTCGTCACTTGCCGCTGTCGCCTCCACATTCGCGGTTACCTGCGCGAGGCACTCAGTCAGGATCTCGCGCCCAGCCTCCTCTGCGGTCATGGAGCGCTTCAGGCTCGGAGCCTCGGCATTGCGGGGCAGAGCGGGCGGTACCGCCGCCTCGCCGGCGGACAATCGCCTGCCCCGGGCCGCCTTGTTCAAGCGCGAGAAACGGAGCGGTCCTGACCGAAAAAGGCCGCGAGCCAGGTCGAAAAGGACCTCCGGCGTGCCCTCTTTGAGCTCCAGTTCAAGCTCTTCCAGCGCCTCCGACCGATCGCCCGCCCGTACCTCGCCCTTGTCGAGAGCAATCTCGACGCGCGCGCCGTTATGGCTGATCTCCCATGTGGCACGGCTCATATCCGTCTCGAAGACGGGCGCAACCGGCAGATCGGCGACCGCCGCCTTCACAGCCGCACGTGCGCGCTCATCCGGGATCGCAGCAATATCGACCCGCCCGCCCGGCGCCGGCGTATCGATCTCCAAGGTTTCGCTGAGCCCCGCCCGCATGGAGCGCGCCGTCTTCACCGTCTGTGTCCAGGCACGCCCCTCGCGCCGGAGCCTGAGTGCTATGCCAGCGGCAGCAAGCCCGCCCTCATGCGTGTCGAGATAGATTGTCAGCAACCGGCGCGTCCGTGCGCGCTGAGACGCCTGTGTCGTGATGCGACGGCGGAGCGCTGCCGCCTCCCCAGGCACCAGCAGCAGCTTGAGCTCAATCTCTTTCATGCGACAGAAATATGAAGCTTACGTGACATCTTCAACGGCCACCCCGTCCGCCGCGAGAGGGTGCGATGCCCGCCTCAGCGGTGGCGCGAGGCGGGGACAGTCTCCGCATCAGCCGCCGTCGCCGACCAATCCCGCAGCCTCGATCGCGGCGAGACCGGCGGCCTCGTCGTTGTCCGAGGTGTCTCCCGTGATGCCCACAGCGCCGATCACGGGCCCGCCAGCCTCGGCGCGCAATAGAATGCCGCCCGGTACAGGCAGAACACTGCCGCCGAATGCCGCCGTGAGCGAGTTTATGAAATAGGCCTGTGTCTCGGCCCGCGCCATCATCGCCCGCCCCCCAAGGCCGACGCCGATACAGCCATAGGCTTTCGAATAGGCCATGTTGAAACGCAGGTTCGAGGCGCCGTCCTCGCGCTCAAAGGCCTTCACGTTGCCGCCAGCATCGAGCACGACCACAGAGAGCGGCTTGAGCCCCATCTCATGGCCCTTCGCAAGTGTCCCGGCGATGATCTCCTGCGCCTTCTCGAGCGTCACAGTCTGCATCTATCCCTCCCGTCTACGATGGTCATGGGGTCAGCGCGCCTAGGCGGCTGCCTTCTTCTTGAGGCGCCAGCCATGGAGCAAGGGCTCGGTATAGCCCGAGGGCTGGTTGCGGCCCTTGAAGATCAGATCGGAAGCCGCCTGGAACGCTTCGCCATCGAAGGCGGGCGCCATGGCAGCGTACTCGGGATCGCCTGCGTTCTGGCGGTCCACCACCTCGGCCATGCGCTTGAGCGCTGCCATGACTTCGTCTTCCGAGACCACGCCGTGGCGCAGCCAGTTGGCCAGGTGCTGTGACGAGATCCGGCAGGTCGCGCGGTCCTCCATCAGGCCGATGTCGTTGATGTCAGGCACTTTCGAGCAACCGATCCCAGCGTCGATCCAGCGCACGACATAGCCGAGGATGCCCTGGCAGTTGTTCTCGATCTCGGCCTTGATCTCCTCGGGCGCCCAGTTGGGCCGATCGGCCAGTGGGATGGTGAGGATCCCGTCGAGCGGCGCCCGGATCCGATCCAGCAGGAAGGCCTGGCGGTCGGCGACGCTCACGCGGTGATAATGGATCGCGTGCAGCACGGCTGCCGTCGGCGAGGGGACCCAGGCAGTGTTGGCGCCCTGGGACGGGTGGTTGACCTTCTGCTCCAGCATCGCGGCCATCATGTCGGGCATCGCCCACATGCCCTTGCCGATCTGCGCCGTGCCGCGCAGCCCGCATTCCAGGCCGATATCCACGTTCCAATCCTCATAGGCCTTGATCCAGGGCGTGCCCTTCATCTCGGCCTTGCGGATCATCGGGCCCGCTTCCATCGACGTGTGGATCTCGTCGCCCGTGCGGTCGAGGAAGCCTGTGTTGATGAAGGCGACGCGGGATTTGGCGGCGCGGATGCACTCCTTGAGGTTCACCGTCGTGCGGCGCTCCTCGTCCATGATGCCCATCTTGATGGTGTTGCGCTCCATGCCGAGCAGGTCCTCGACGCTCGCAATCATGGCATCGGTGTTCGCCACCTCCTCCGGCCCATGCATCTTGGGCTTCACAATGTAGACGCTGCCCGCCCGCGAGTTGCGCGGCCCGCGGGGTTTGTGCAGATCATGCATGGCGATCAGCGCCGTGCAGGCGGCATCCATGATCTCCTCGGGGATCTCCGAGCCATCGGGCAGCAGGATCGCCGGGTTCGTCATCAGTGGGCCGACATTGCGCACCAGCATCAGGCTGCGACCGGGCAGGACGAAGCGGCTGCCATCGGGCGTGGTGTACTCACGGTCGGGATTGAGGCGGCGGGTGAAGGTCTTGTCGCCCTTGGTCACCTGCTCTTCCAGATCACCCTTCATCAGGCCGAGCCAGTTGCGATAGGTGATCACCTTGTCCTCCGCATCGACGGCGGCGACCGAGTCCTCGCAATCGCAGATCGTGGTGATCGCGGCCTCGAAGATCACATCCGCCAGGCCCAGCGTGTCGTGCCGCCCGATGGGATGGTCACGGTCGAGGACCAGTTCGATGTGCAGCCCGTGGCGTTTGAGCAGGACCGCGCTGGGGCTCTCCGGATCGCCACGATAGCCGACGAACTGCGAGGGATCGGCGAGATGCGCCCTGTTAGGCCGGACGCCATGACCATCACGCCCCGTCAGCCCCGGCAGCAGCTCCACCTCCAAGCTACCGTTCTCGACCCAGACCCGCTCCACATGCGCCCAGGAGACCCCATGCTCGGAAAGGGGGACGATGCCGCGCAGATGCGTCTTGGCCCAGGTGACGACCCGGCCGCCACGGCGCCGGTCGTAGCCGCCAGCCGGCGGCGGCGCGCCGAGCGCATCCGTGCCGTAGAGCGCGTCGTAGAGCGACCCCCAGCGGGCGTTGGCCGCATTCAGGGCGAAGCGGGCGTTCATCACCGGGACGACGAGCTGGGGGCCGGCAACGCTCGAAAACTCACGGTCCACATTGGGCGTGTCGACGACGAACGACGCCCCCTCGGGCACGAGATAGCCGATCTCCTCCAGGAAGGCGCGATAGGCCTCCGCGTCATGGGGCTGACCGCGGCGCTCGGCATGCCAGGCGTCGATCTTGGTCTGAAGCGCCGCGCGTTTGGCGACCAGCGCGCGGTTCTTGGGCGCAAAATCCGTGGCGAGCGCTGCGAAGCCGGCCCAGAACGCGGCCTGCTCCACGCCCGTGCCCGGAAGCGCCTCGGCGTTGATGAAGTCGTAAAGCTCCGCGGCGACCTGGAGGCCGCTGGCGTCCACGCGATCGGTCATGCGTCAACCCTGCCTGTTCATTCCTGTGCCGGCGCGTGCCGACGGTGGCAGGGAGCTAGAGCCTCGACGGGAGGCTTGGCAAGCAGGTCCGGGACCTCCTTTCGCAGCGTGGAAACGGCGTCGCCCGAGATCGCGCAGAGGCGATCAATCGCGGGTGATCAGTGTCTCTGACCGCGCCTTGCCAGTGCTCGCATCGAAGATCCGCAGCCGCTCCACACCCGCCGCGTCCTCCGTCGTCAGCAGCACTTCCGCGCGCGTCCGCCCGATCGCGATGATCCGCTCCCCATCGGGCAGGCTCAGGGCCTCGGCGGCGACGGGCGGGGGCGGCGCCTCTCCACCAAGCCCGAGGCGGATGACAACGGTGCCGGCGAGCGCTAGGACGCCGACGATGCTGGCGATCATGAGCGCGCTGACCATCTGACGCAGGCGGCGGACCTGTGGGGGTTCCGGAAGCTCCTCGTCGTCGTCGTGCATGAGAGATCCCGGGAGAGGCTGGTGAGCGAGGACGGTTGGGAAGCGGACGAGGAAGATCCCGCCCCTTCATACGCGGAATTCACGGTGACGGAAGCGCTGGCGGGCCAAAGGCTCGACAAGGCGCTGGCGTCCCTAGCCGCAGAGACACCGGGCCTCAGCCGCTCACGCATCGCCGAGGCGCTGGCCGAGGGTCGCGTGCGAGACGTGGATGGCCGCCCCGCCCCGGCGCGCGGGGGACGGGCTGTCGAGGGGGAGACCTGGCGCATCGCCCTGCCCCCACCCGTTGCCGCAGCAACCGAGCCCGAGGACATCCCGCTCGATGTGGTCTTCGAGGACGCGCATCTGATCGTCGTCGACAAACCCGCCGGCATGGTGGTCCATCCTGCTCCAGGGGCCGAGCGGGGCACATTGGTCAATGCGCTCCTGCATCACTGTGGCGCGAGCCTGGCCGGCATCGGGGGGGAGCGGCGGCCCGGCATTGTGCACCGGATCGACAAGGACACCTCCGGCCTCCTGGTCGTCGCCAAGACCGAGGCGGCGATGGCCGGGCTCGCCGCCCGTTTTGCGGCCCACGACCTCGACCGCCTCTACACCGCGCTCCTCTGGGGCCTGCCTGATCCAGGCGATGCGCGGCTGATGGGCCTGCCCGCGGTCTCACCAGGTCAGGACCTCGGCGCCGGCGCCATCCGGATCGACGCGCCCATCGCCCGCCATCAGAGCGACCGTAAGCGCATGGCCGTGCGCGCCGGGGGACGCCATGCGATCACGGAATTCGTAGTCCATGAACAGCTGCCCGCGCTGGCACCCTGCGCAGCGCTCGCCACCTTCCGGCTCGAGACCGGGCGCACCCATCAGATCCGCGTCCATGCCACCCATGTCGGCCATCCGCTCGTGGGCGATCCGGTCTATGGCGCAGGGCGGCGCAAAGCCCCGGCCTCGGCAGGGCCAGCGGGCACAGCGCTCGAGAGCTTCCCCCGCCAGGCTTTACATGCCGCCGTCCTCGGCTTCGAGCATCCCGTCACCGGCGCGGATCTGCGCTTCGAGAGCCCGCTGCCGCCCGATCTCGACGCGCTGATCGCCCTCCTGCGCCGGAATCAGGGCGAGGCGCGTTGAAACAATTGGTAACGTAACGATGACAGCGGCGTCTGTTCAGGTGCCGTGCACGTCATCGTACCTATATGAAGCGCCGCAACACAAGAAGGAGGCCGTTCATGAGCAGCTACGCCAACCTCCCCGCACCGTCGCCGGAACAGGGAATGAGCCGCTATCTCTCTGAGATCCGGAAGTTTCCCATGCTGGAGCCGGAGCAGGAGTTTATGCTGGCGAAGGCTTGGGTCGACCATGGCGACCGCGAGGCCGCGCATCAGCTCGTCACCTCGCATCTGCGCCTGGCCGCCAAGATCGCCATGGGCTATCGCGGCTATGGCCTGCCGACGGCCGAGGTGATCTCGGAGGCGAATGTCGGCCTGATGCAGGCTGTGAAGCGCTTCGATCCCGACAAGGGCTTCCGGCTCGCGACCTATGCCATGTGGTGGATCCGCGCCTCGATCCAGGAATACATCCTGCGCTCCTGGTCGATGGTGAAGCTCGGCACGACGGCGGCCCAGAAGAAGCTTTTCTTCAATCTGCGCAAAGCCAAGGGCAAGATCGGCGCGCTGGAAGAGGGCGATATGCGCCCCGAGCATGTCGCGAAGATCGCCCACGACCTTGGCGTCAACCAGGAAGAAGTCATCAGCATGAACCGTCGCCTTTCAGGCGGAGGCGACAGCTCGCTTAACACCCCGCTCAAGGGCGATGGGGAAAGCACGACCGAATGGCAGGACTGGCTGGCCGATGACGATGCGGATCAGGCCGCCGTCTATGCCGAAAGCCAGGAGCTTGAGGCACGGCGCGAGCTGTTGATGAGCGCGCTCGAGACGCTCAACGACCGTGAGAAGCACATCCTGACGGAGCGGCGGCTGAACGATGAGCCGGTGACGCTGGAGGAGCTCTCCAAGGTCTATGGCGTGAGCCGTGAGCGCATCCGGCAGATCGAGGTCCGTGCTTTCGAGAAGCTGCAGAAGCGGATGCGCGAGCTGGCCGGTGCCAAGGGAATGCTGAACCGGGCGAGCTGACTGCAGCGCACGCGCCACCCCTGGGTACGGGTGGCGCGCGGTCTCCGTCTCGGCTCAGCTTTCTGTCGGGCGGCAGCCATTGAGTTCGGCCGCTGCGGTTGCGCCGAGCCCCTCGCCCAGCAGCGTGAAGCGGATATCGGACCGGTCGACCCAGGCTGTGCCCTCCGGCAGCATGACGGTGGCATTAAGGGCGATCTCGCCGCCCTCGACCTCCGTGCTCTGCGCGCCAACCCAAGCCCCTGCCGGCCCTTCGACGACGACCACCGGCTCGCTCGCCGTCTCCGGCAGCGAGAGCCGCGCCTCGAGCGCCCGCTCCGCCCCAGCGCCCGCAAGCCGACACTCCAAGACCCGGGCACCCGTCTCGGACGGCCCGCCGGGCAGCATGCCCTGGGCCGCCGCGATCACGCCATCATGGATACTGGTCGCATCCGGCCAAACGGTCTCGTTGAGCGCCACTTCTTCGAAAACACAGATCTCCCGGCAAACCCCGAAGCGGGCGTCGAGCCCAAGCTCCACCGGCCGACCATGATCGACCGGCGTCAACGCGAGCGGCAGCACAACGCGACCGCCATAGCCGAGCGTCATATAGCCGAAGCTCTCAAAGGGCGTTGGCGCGGGCCAGGCGATCTCCAGGGCGTCGAGGTTCTGCGAGCCCGACCAGTCGAACTCCGGCGGCACCCCCGCCTCGCCCGGCTGGCGCCAATAGGTCTTCCAGCCTGGCTTGACTTCGAGCACCAGGGCGGCGGATTGGCGCCCGTCGGCCATGCGACCGCCCGGCAGGAGCGTCGCCTGCAGGAAGGACCCGCCGGTCGAGACGAGCTGCTGCGCGGGCGCCGGCGACGGCACGACCACACTGCCCACGGCCAAGGCAAAAGCCACACCCATCACAGGAGCCGCCCGCCGCAAGGCGTCTAACCGATTTTCAAAATCCCACATCATGTCTTTCAAATAGCGACGCGGGTGGATGTCTGCCATCGCAATCGCGTGAGCGGCCGCACAAGCGCCTGACCGAGCCGCAGAAGTCTCTGCCTGGGCATTGCACCTGCGAGAGGGGCGGGTCACACTCGGCCCATGGCGCAGCATGATCCAGATCCAGAAGGCGAGTCAGGCCCGGGCGACGCGGACCTGGGGGACAGGAGTTCGCAGGATACGGTCCTCGGCGACATGGGCCTCGGCGAAGAGGCGTTCCTCGCCGGCCAGATTCTTATCGCCATGCCGACCATGCCCGATCCCCGGTTCAAGCGCAGCCTGATCTACCTCTGCTCCCATTCCGACGAGGGGGCGATGGGGCTGATGATCAATCGCACGGCAGACAATATCTGCATGGCCGATCTCTTTCAGAAGCTCTCGATCCCTCTGCCCGAAGACATCGGGGCCGAACCGATCCTGGTCGGCGGGCCGGTGGAGACGGGTCGGGGCTTCGTGCTGCATTCTTCGGAGTACCATGTCGATGATGCCTCGATGCGCATCGATCAGGAGTTTTCCATGACCGCGACGCTCGAGGTGCTGCACGCCATCGCGCGCGGTGAGGGCCCGCGCGAGAGGATGGTGGCCCTCGGCTATGCCGGCTGGGGCCCCGGACAGCTCGAGATGGAGCTGCGCCAACACGGCTGGCTCGCCTGCGCCCCCGATCACGCGCTGCTCTTCGGCACCGACCAAGACGCGAAATGGAACCAGGCGCTCGCCAAACTCGGGATCAGCGCAGCCCTCCTCGCGGGCGGCGGCAGCGCGTGAACCAAACGACGCGGCCCGCGGGCGTCATTCTGAAGCAGCAGGTCGAAACGATCCTCGGAGCCTGGGCCCTGACCAGCTTGGCGGTTGTAGTCCTCGCGGCAGGATTTGGCTTCGCTCTTTGGCGACCGCTCCAAGGCGAGACGGGCTTCGATCTCAGCGTCTTCTGGGTGGCGGGCCGGCTTTGGTCCGACGGTCTGTCACCCTATGACATCCCCGTTTGGCGCGAGGCGTTTGGGACCGCGTTCCCGGACTTCTACCTCCATGCCGCCTTCTTCTACCCGCCGCAGTCCTGGTGGATCTTTCGCCCACTCGCCGCTTTCGACTACGAGCTTGTGCGCATCGGATGGGGCTATCTTGCGGTGGGTCTTGTGGTCCTGAGCGGCCTGATCCTCCATCGCGCGGCGCCCCCCGAGCACCGACCTGACTGGCGGATCACGGCGCTCTGCCTCGGGTTCCTGCTCCTCAACGATGCGCTGGGCAATGTGATCTTCCTCGGTCAGATGGGCGCCTGGGTGTTGCTGGGCGCAGCCTGCATCGTACGCGGTCTCTGGCGGCGAGAGCTGCTCTCGCTCATCGCAGGTGTCGCACTCTTAACCCTCAAGCCGCATATCGCCCTCGGCTTTCTGGTGCTCCCCATGCTGATGGCACAGCCGCTGCGGGTCTTTGCCTGGATGGGCGCTTTCTTGGGGCTGCTCCTGATCCCCGCCTTTGTCGTGAGCGGGGTCTCTCTGCCGGTCGACTACCTCAGCGGGCTCCGTTTCTACTCGAGCGACACGCATAACGCCGCGCTGGCGAGCACGGGGGTGGCGCATCTCATCGTCCTCGTGTCAGGCCTTGAGCTTGACCGGATGGCCGTGGCGCTCGGCACTGCGGCAGCCGTCGCGCTCTGCCTGCTTATAGGGCGGCAGAGCAGAGCGGAGGACCCTTGGAACGATGTGCGGGTCTTCGCGCTCGGCACGGCCGTTCTGATCGCTCTCGCCTCCCTCCATCCGCATGACACGCTCCTCTTCGGCGTGCTGCTGTTTCTGGCGCCCTTCATGCGGTTGCCCGAAGCGCTGCTGATCCTGTTCACGACGCTGGTGACGATGCGAACGGCCTATCTCACGAAGATCCTTGAGCTCTTCGGGGCACCTGGAGACCTGCAGAAAGAGAGCATTGAGGCGCTGGCGTACCTGCTCTGTGCGATCGGGCTCTTGGCTCTCTCCGGCAATCGTCGAAGCGGCATGAGGTTAGCGGCCGGCTCTTCCGACTGACCTGCCCGGGCCAGCACGCCGGTTAGACGCGCCCGCGGCGGTCGATGCGCAGGGCGGCATAGAGCACGTGGTTGCGCCAACGCCCGGCAATTTGGAGATAGGCTTGGGCCACACCCTCGTATTTGAAGCCGACGCGCTCGAGCAGGCGGCGCGAGGCGGCGTTGTCCGGCAGGCAGGCGGCCTCGAGGCGGGAGAGCCGCATCGGGCCGAAGGCATGGTCGCGCAGCGCCGTCAGCGCCTCGCGCATATAGCCCTGGCGCGTGTGCGCAGCCCCCGTCCAATAGCCGAGCGTCCCCGCCTGGGCCGGATCGCGTCGGATGTTGGAGAGAGTGAGGCCGCCGATCACCGCGCTGTTGGCCCGGTCGATGAGGAAGAGCGGCAGCGCCTCGCCGAGGCGCACCGCCCGTTCGGCCCAGAAGACACGGGTACGAAAGGCACGCCAGCTCAGGTGATCCGGCGCCCATTCCGGCTCCCAAGGCTGCAGGAACGGCGCGCTTTCCCGCCGCAGCCGCGCCCAGCTCTCGTAGTCCCGCATCAGCGGTGGGCGGAGGATCAGACGCTCGGTGTCGATAGCAATGCGCGGGCGTTGGCGCCGGGCGAGCATGGCGGAGAGCGGCGTCAACGCCGTCGCCGCTTGCAGCAGCTCCACTGCCGCCGTCGCCCCTTTGCGCCCCGCGCCGAGCATTCGGCCACTCCCCGCTCGTCTTTGCCCTTCCCAGCCGGGCCCAGCATCGCAAGGCCCATCGCCCCTAATCCATCAGGCGGCGAGGCGGGCTGCAAGGCTTGCCGCATCCTCGGCCGCCGCAACGGGACCATAGAGCGCAAGCGCCGGCGGCTGAGCAAGGAACCCGGCAACGGCCGCGCGCGCGTGATCGACGGTCACGGCCTCGATCTTCTCGAGCGTCTCTTCGAGGGGCACGGGTCGGCCCCAGATCGCGACCGAGGAGGCCAGACGCTCCGCCCGCGCCGAGGCGCCCTCGACCCCCATGACCAGGCTCGCGCGCACCTGCGCACGGGCACGGGCGATCTCTTCGGCCGCCAGATCGCCGGCGGCACGGGTCAGCTCCTCGGCCGTCAGGGTGATCAGCCCACCGAGCGCCTCGGCCGACGTCCCGGCATAGATCGTGAGCAGCCCGGTCTCCGCATAGCTGCCGGCCTGCGCGAAGATCGTGTAGCAGAGCCCGCGCTTCTCCCGCGCCTCTTGGAACAGGCGCGACGACATCCCCCCGCCGAGCGCCGTCGCCGCGATCTGAGCTGCATAGTGCTGCCCGTCCCGATAGCCGGGCGCTGCGAGGCCGAGGCAGAAATGCGCCTGCTCAAAATCGCGCTCGACGCGGCGCTCACCGCCACGGAACTGTGCTGGAACCTCGGCCTCGGTGGCGGCGGGCTGCATCTTGCCAAATAGCTGCTCAGCCAGCGCCAGGACGGCTTCATGATCCACATCGCCAGCGGCCGACAGGATCATGCGGCCGGGCGTATAGTGCCGCCCGATAAAGCCCGCCAGCGCCTCGCGGTCATAGCCGCGCACAGCCTCCGCACTGCCGAGGATCGGGCGTCCGAGGGCATGGTCTGGAAAGGCCGTCTCCTGCAGCCAGTCGAAGATGATGTCGTCCGGCGTGTCATGGGCGAGCCCGATCTCGGAGAGGATCACGCCGCGCTCGAGCTCAAGCTCCGCGCCATCCAGCGCCGGGTCCAGCAGGATATCGGCGATGATATCGAGCGCCCGCGGCACATCCTGCCCCATTACGCGCGCGTAGAACGCGGTGCGCTCGCGCGAGGTATAAGCATTCAGATAGCCGCCCACATCCTCAATCTCTTCGGCGATCGCACGCGCGCTCCGCCGACCCGTCCCCTTGAAGGCCATGTGTTCGAGGAAATGGGCAACGCCGTTCTCCGCAGGCCCCTCGTGGCGGGCACCGGCCTCAATCCAGACCCCGATACACGCGGAATGAATGCCCTCGATCCGCTCCGTGACGACGCGAAAGCCGTTGGCGAGGGTGCTGAGCGAGACCGGCATCAGGAGACCCCCTCTGGCGCGCACCGTTCCCGGACGATCGCCTCCACGGTCGCCAGATCATTAGCGACGCGCGTCACCCGCTCAGGCCGGTCGAAAAGATCAGCCATATGGGGCGGCAGGGGCGCCTCGATGCCCACGGCCTCGGCCACAGCCTCCGCGAATTTCGCCGCATGGGCTGTGCCGAGGGTCACCATGGGCACGGCCGGATCGCCGCGGCGGAGCGTGGCCGCATAGACACCGATGGCTGTGTGCGGATCGATGATCATGCCGCTTTCCCGGCGGATGCGCGCGATGGTGGCGAGCGTATCGGCGCGCGGTGAGCGGGCAGAGGCCCAGCCGTTGGTCAGCGCATCGCGCGCGCCTTGGGGCAGATGGAGCGGTCGTCCCGCCTTCTGCTCCGCCATCGCTCGCGCAACAGCCTGCCCGTCACGATCGTAAAGCTCGAAGAGCAGCCGCTCGAAATTGCTGCTGACCTGCACATCCATGGAGGGGGCGACCGTCGGCGTCACCGGTGCCGGCTCGCCCACGCCCGTCGAGAGCGTGCGGTGCAGGATATCGTTTTCATTCGTCGCGATCACGAGGGTATCGATAGGCAGGCCCATTCGCCGTGCAACCTCACCGGCCAGGATATCCCCGAAATTGCCCGTGGGCACCGTGTAGCTGACCGGCCGGTCCGGCGCGCCGAGGGCGACGGCGGAGGAGACGTAGTAGACCACCTGCGCCAAGACGCGGCCCCAATTGATGCTGTTGATCGCACCAAGGCTCATCTCATCGCGGAAGGCATGGTCGTTGAACATCGCCTTCACGAGCGCCTGGCAGTCATCGAAGGTCCCCTCCACGGCCAGCGCATTCACATTCGGCTCCGACGGTGTCGTCATCTGACGCCGCTGCACGGGGCTGATGCGTTCATGGGGGTAGAGGATCGCGACACTGGCGCGGCGACGGCCGCGGAAGGCCTCGATCGCTGCGCTGCCCGTGTCGCCCGATGTCGCGCCCACGATCGTGACGCGCCCGTCTCGCGCCTCCAGCGCATGCTCGAACATCTCGGCGACTAGCAGCATCGCGAAGTCTTTGAACGCGAGCGTTGGGCCGTGATGCAGCTCCAAGATCCAGTCGTTGGGCCCCGTCTGAACCAGCGGTGCCTTGGCCGGGTGACGGATCTGGGCGTAGGCCCGGGCGATCAGACCGCGAAAAACATTCTCGCCGAACGCACCGCCGAGGAACGGCCACATGACGCGGAAGGCGATCTCCTCATAGGACAGCCCCCGCAGGCCCCGGATCTCCGCCGGCGTCATCGTCGGATAGCTTTCCGGCACATAGAGCCCGCCGTCGCGTGCGAGGCCAGTGAGGAGGGCGTCCTCGAAGCCGAGGACCGGCGCGTCGCCACGGGTGCTCAGATATCTCATGCGTCGCCTGTTCATGCTGGGCGAGAACACGCCCCTGCTGCGCTCGTTAGCGCACTCCGACAGATGGCTCAACGCGCCGCGCGACGCCCGAGCGTCGCCCAGCGTCGTCAAGCGGCGTCGGGCGCCTTTACCGGGCGATCTCGGCCATCAGCTGTCGCTCAGACCGATCCAGGCGACGGCCTCCGCCTCCGAGGTTGTCACCAGCAGGCGGTCTTGGGCAGCAACCCCATGCACATCGTTCATGATCTGAAACTGCCGCATGAGCCCATAGCCCAGGGTGTCGGCCACGAGATGCGCGCGCCGCGGCGGGGCGCTCTTTGCGAAGCTCTGATAGATCTCGATGGTCTTCATCAGATCATCGGGCTGCAGGCGTTCAAAGTCGTAGACCCGAAGATCATGCAGCGCATCGAGCGGTGCTGCCCCAGGCACAACCTCACGGTAGTGCAGGTAGGCCCGGATATCCGCCAGGCTGACCTCCGAGGCATAGCGCAGCACAAAGCGTCGGCCGAAGAGAAAGACGTCGAACGACGCAAGCTTCAGCACCGGCAACGAGACGCGATAAACGCGGGCTTCGAGAAAGCTGTAGTCCACGCCTTCATCAACTCCATCAATCGGGACTGATGAGTTTGCCGGCCTATCGGGCGAGATGGAGAAGAAAGTGCGACGGGTCGCTGGATTCTGCCCAATTTCCGCGACGCATTGACGCCTTAGCAACAGATGACGCTAAAACAAGCAGTTAGTCGAAGTGATCACGCGTCCCGATGCACCTTCTCGCGGCGTTCATGCATCTCCTGGGCCTCAAGGCTCAGGGTCGCAATCGGGCGGGCGTCGAGACGGCGAAGCGCGATAGGCTCACCGGTGATCTCACAGTAGCCGTAGCTGCCATCCTCGATCCGGCGCAGCGCCGCATCGATTTTGGAGATCAGTTTCCGCTGGCGATCACGGGTGCGCAGCTCAAGCGCGCGGTCGGTCTCCGCCGAGGCGCGATCCGCAATGTCAGGAATGTTCTGGGTGGTCGTCTGAAGATCGTTCAGCGTGCCGCGGCTCTCATCGATGATCGATTGCCGCCAGGCGAGGAGCTTTTCGCGGAAGTAGCGCTTGTGCCGCTCGCACATGAACTCTTCGCTGTCGCTCGGGCGATACTCGGGATCGATCGGTGCCTCGACGTTCATGGCCGTTCCCTGTTCGTCATATCCTGCAACTGTCACGGGACGGCGCCCTCATAGACCCATCCGCCGCGCTTGTCACCTCTTAAAACCCTCGCAAATCCGGGGTACTAGGCAATCACCTTGCCCGGAAGGGGGTCTCTCCTTCCGATGCTGCATGACGGCCCGGAGACAGGCGATGCGCTTCCAAAGCACCGAATCCTATGTGGCGAGCGACGATCTCGCCATCGCCGTTAACGCAGCGATCACGCTGCAGCGCCCGCTTTTGGTCAAAGGCGAGCCGGGGACGGGCAAGACGGAACTTGCCCGCCAAGTGGCCGCCTCACTCGGCCTAAAGCTTCTGGAATGGTCGGTAAAATCGACGACACGGGCGCAGCAGGGCCTCTATGAGTATGACGCCGTCAGCCGCCTGCGAGACAGCCAGTTGGGCGATGAAAAGGTGGCGGAGATCGCCAACTACATTCGCCCCGGCAAGCTCTGGGACGCGTTTTCCGCGGAAGAGCGCGTGGTGCTGTTGATCGATGAGATCGATAAGGCGGATATCGAGTTTCCGAACGATCTGCTGCAAGAACTCGACCGGATGGAGTTCCACGTCTACGAGACCGGTGAGACGATCGCCGCGCGCCATCGCCCCATCGTCATCATCACCTCGAACAATGAGAAAGAGCTGCCGGATGCGTTCCTGCGCCGCTGCTTTTTCCACTTCATCGCTTTTCCGGACATGGAGACGCTGGGACGCATCGTCGACGTCCATTTCCCCGGCATCAAACCAGCGCTCGTACGCGCGGCGCTGACGCAGTTCTATGAGATCAGGGATGTGCCGGGGCTGAAGAAGAAGCCTTCGACCTCGGAGATGCTCGATTGGCTGCGTCTGCTGGTGGCCGACGATATGGATCCCGCGGATCTGCGCGGCGATCCGCGCAAGGCGATCCCGCCGCTGCATGGCGCGCTTCTCAAGAATGAGCAGGACGTCCATCTCTTCGAGCGCCTCGCTTTCATGGCCCGGCGCGAGCGGGGTTGAGATGACCGGGGCGCCGGGCGGGTTCTCGACGTTTTCGCCGGGTTCGGCCTTCAATGTCCTGCGCGGCGCGCTGAATGGCGGTCTGCGCGGCGGGATACCCGAAGCACCCGCACGCCTCGCGGCCGCGGCGCTCGGCCTGCGCAACAGCGTGCTCGATGCCGGCGTCTACGATCTGCCCGGGCTGACGGCAGCCGAGATCGCGGCCCTCGCACCGCGCCCCGGCACTGACGATGCCGGTACCATCCTCGTCGTCCATCCTCGCGACACGCGCGAAAACGGGGTGATCCGCCATGCCGATTACTCGGCCTTTCGCGCAGCGCCGGGCCGCCAGATCACCCGCTTTGCCATCGCAGGCCTCGGGAGCAGTGCGCTCGGCGCAGCAGCCCTTGGTCGGACCCTTGCTGATGCGACGGGCAAACCCGTCGGCGTCGTCGTCGCAGGCTATGGCCCCGGGGATCTGGTCTCCGAGGCCATGGGCGGCTTCCTCCTCTTCGCCGCGGCAAACCGCATGCGTCATGCGCGTGCCACCCTGGGGCACAGGCTGGGGACGCTTGTCGCTGAGCGTCAGCCGGGCTTACCGGGGCCGCGACCGCATGACTTCGCGACCCCCGATGTGGCGATGCTCGTGCGCCTGCTGGCTGAGCCAGGGCGTCGGATCCATGTGCTCCTTGGTCATTCCAAAGGCGCGCTGGCGCTCTCTGCAGCCCTCGCCCGTGTGCTGCGCACCGGCGATGCGGAGACGGCCGCGCGCCTCGCCCGCGCGCAGGTCATCACGGCAGGCGCCGTCATCGCCTTCCCGCCCGAGATCGCTTGGGTGCATCAGCTGATCGGAACGCTCGACACCCTGGGTCAGCTGAACTCCCAGCGCGGGCTGCCCGCCCATCGCGTTGCCCTTGCCGGGCATCACCTCAACACGGCCCTGCCCTTCCATCTCGATCTCGGCGCCGAACTCCTGCGTCTGCTCGCCCCCGACGATCGCCCGCGCGGCGGCGCGACCGTCATCGCCCTCAACCCTGTCTGACACCGGAGTGCACCCATGATCGTCCGCCCCCTCGAGCGCCGCGACGAGGCCGTCTGGCGCAAGCTCTGGACCGGCTATCTGGAGTTTTATGGCACCTCGGTCTCGGAGGAGGTCTACGCCACCTATTTCGAGCGGCTTCTCGGCGATGATCCGCAGGATTATCACGGTCTCGTGGCCGAGGTGGATGGGCGTGTGATCGGTCTCACCCACTATCTTTTCCACCGTCACGGCTGGCGGATCGAGAACGTCGTCTACCTGCAGGATCTCTTCGTCGATCCGGAAGTGCGGGGCACAGGCGCCGGTCGGGCGCTGATCGAGGCGGTCTATGCGGCCGCCGATGCGGCCGGCTGTCCCTCCGTCTATTGGCTTACCCAGGAGGGCAACAAGACAGCCCGCCAACTCTACGACCGGATCGCGCGGCAGACCGATTTCCTGAAGTATCAGCGGTGAGCCAAGGCCGGCGTCGCGGGGCGCAGGGCGCCCTGCGGCGGGGCGCGATCGCTCTCAGCATGCTTCTGGTCGGCGGCGGTCTGGCGGCCTGTCTGCCACACGGGGCGTCTGAGGCCCCCTCAACGGGACCGGTCGCTCGACCATCCGAACCCGAATGGCGCACCGCGGTTCCCTGGGGCACCGATGCCTATGATCATGCGAGCCTGGCGCATCTCTTCCGCCGCCTGGCTCTGGGCTTCGAGGACGGGGGTGAACGGCCAGGGCTGATCCGGCTGTCGGCGCCTATTGCTTTGGAGATCAGCGGCCCTGGTGCGCCGGCTTACCGTGGCTTTACCGACGCCTATGCGGCCTGGCTCTCCACCGAGACCGGCATTGCGATCAGAGGCCCCTCCGACGCCCTCGCCCAAGGCGGCGGCACCCTCCATATCCGCCTCGTCGAGACCGTCGAGCCGGCCATTCCACCCGGGGCCCGCTGCATCCACCTGCCCGGCGAGATCGCCTGGTCGCGCTATCGCGAGGCGCCGCGCCGCGTGCTTGCTCAAGGGCGCAGAGCGCGGGGAGAGATCGCCGCTGCCACGGTTCTGATCCCCGCGAGCCTGCCCCCAGCCGCGATCCGCTCCTGCTTGTTGGAAGAGATCCCACAGGCCATGGGCCTCAGCAATGATCTGCCCGATCTGGGCCCCACGATCTTCAACGATGATGGCGCGCATCTCTGGCCCACAAAGCTCGACCTTCTGATTCTGATGCTCCTCTATGCGCCGGAGATTGAGCCTGGAATGGCAGCGGCGGCGTCAGAGGCCGCCGCGCGACAAGCCCTCGCACGGCTCCGGCCCGAGACGGCGGCAACGCGCAGGCAGCCTCCAGCCCCGCAACGCGACGCGCCGCCGCGCGCGGGCCTGCAAGGGCTGGAGGAAGCGGAAGCGACGCTGGCCGCCGGCAATCCAGCCGACGCTTTCACGGCCAGCACAGCGCTCCTCGTCCCCCTCGCCGGCATAGGCCACGAGGCCGCCGTCGCACGGCTCCAGCGTTTGAGATCCACCGCCCTTCGTGCCATGGGGAGAGGCGAGAGCGAGGCGGGGCGGCGCGCAGCCCTGGCGGCGCAGACCTGGACGCTTTATGCGCTCGGAACCGCGCCCTAGGGCTGGACGGAGAGAGATCAGATGATCGGAGCGGCTTTGGCATTCGGCGCAGGCTTTGCCGTCGGCTGGGTTCGGGCGAAGCGGCGCGGCGGGCATCGCGGCGATTGCGTGCAAATGGGCTTGGCGCATGGCATCCCCTTCGCCATCGTCGGCTTCGCCGTCTCGATCACGCTTGTGAACACCGGGCTCTGACGCGCCCCCCGGGCCAGGATGCCGCCCAGTTCGCAACGGCGAGCGCGGCGGTCGCTATTCAGCCGTCGATCACCGCATGGCCTTTCCGACCGTCTCCCGCACGAGACCATCGACCACCGTCTCGCGTGCGAGACCATCGACCACCGTCTCGCACCGCGATAAACACCGGCTATGCACTTCAAGCTCTTCTTTGGCCTTCGCGCCGCCGGTGTCCCTGTCTCGCTCCGCGAGCATCTCACCCTGCTCGAGGCGATGCAGGCGGGGCTCGCGCAGTTCGATGTGGAGGACTTCTATCATTTGGCGCGGACGGCGCTGGTGAAGGACGAGCGGCATCTCGACCGCTACGACCGGGTCTTCGCCCAGGTCTTCAAGGGGCTCGAGACGGTCTCGGGCACAGGCGACGGCACCGAGGCGCGCGCCCTGCCCGAGGAATGGCTCCGCCGCCTCGCCGAGAAGCATCTCACAGAAGAGGAGAAGGCGCTGGTCGAAAGCCTCGGCGGGTTCGACAAGCTGATGGAGGCGCTGAAGGAGCGGCTGCAGAACCAGGAGAAGCGCCGAGGCTTTCGACCAGCGCCTTCTCCTCTTCTGTGAGATGCTTCTCGGCGAGGCGGCGGAGCCATTCCTCGGG
>JBCCLX010000013.1:0-22784 GCA_039026635.1 Pseudomonadota bacterium | reverse complement strand
CTTCATCACGCCGCTGAGCCACAATTTCTGCGAAAGCTGCAACCGCGTGCGCCTCACCTGCACGGGCCAGCTCTTCATGTGCCTCGGTCAGGACGACGACGCGGATCTGCGCCGTGTTCTACGCTCAAGCGAAGACGACGCAGTGCTGGAAGCTGCGATCCGCGAAGCGATCACGCGCAAGCCCAAGGGCCACGATTTCGACTACTCACGGCAACGCGTCTCTGGCACAGTGCAGCGGCATATGAGTATGACCGGCGGGTGAGTGCTGGATGATAGTTTGGGTATTGCCGACCCGAGATAGACCGGCACGTGTGCTTGAGCTAGCCGAAAGGGCTGTCTCGGCGTGGGGTGCCCTGGCTTTCGGTATCGTGTCGGGCCTCGTCGCTTGTGGCTACTTTGCGGGGTTCGGTAGCCTCTGGGCGCAAACGCTCGACCCGGCCGAATTCAGCGACCGCGCTCAAACAATCAGCGGCGTCCTGGCCTATTTGCGGGACGACTGGCGCTTTCCGCTCTTCGACGTGGAGGATTGGGTCGAGGGGCGCACCGTCAATGTGATCTTCACAGACAGTCTGCCTCTCTACCTCCTACCCTGGAAGCTTGCTGGGGCCTCGCCCGAGACCGCGTTTCACTACTTCCTACCGAGCTGGACCGTCCTGTCCTTTGCCGCACAGGGCGGCGCGGCGGCGCTGGCGCTCTGGCTGATGGGGGCGCGCGGCGGGCTCGTCGTACTCTTCGGCAGTCTTCTGATCGCGGCGCTACCCGCCTTCAGCTATCGCTTCATCCACGTCGCACTCGCCACTCACAGCGTAATCGTCCTCGCCCTAGGTCTGGCCCTCGTGCGGATGCCAGAGGAGGCGGGCGCGACCCTGCGCCGCCTGCTCGCCTGGGCTGCGCTCCTCTCCGCGGCACTCCTAACGCATCTCTATCTCTTCATGATGGTGGTAGGGCTCTACGCTGTGGCGCTCGGGGCACTGCTCCTGCAGAGCCGGCGTGAACCGATGCCGCTACCAGCACTCGTGCTCATCGTTGCGTTGTTGGCGACGGCTGATCTGCTACTCGGGATCATCGCCGTAAGCGGCCATCTGTCGAGTCCTTCGGTCGTCTCGATGGGCTTTGGCTACTTCTCGGCCAATCTGGCCACCTTTTTCATGCCTCTCGATCATTCGCTCTTCTTCGCAGACACGATCGACGCGCCACTCGGCCAGTACGAGGGTTTCGCTTATCTCCCGCTGGGCACGCTTGCTGTCGTTCTGCTCGGTGGCGTCCTGGCAGTCTGGAGGCGTGCGGCCGTCGTGGGCCGCGCGCGGCTCGTGCTGGCAGATCCGCTCGGCGCGGCCCTCGTGATCTTCGCGTCGCTCTTTCTCATCGTCTTTGCGACGGGGGGGCAATTCTACTGGGGTGAGACAGCGCTGTTGACGACCACCCTGCCCTGGCCGCTCGAACCACTGGGCGCGGTCTTTCGCAGCAGTGGGCGCTTCATCTGGCTCGTCGGTTATGGCGTGGTCCTTCTCGCCATCCTTTCGGTGGCGACGCGCCTCTGCCAACGCCATGCGAGCGCGCTCCTCGGTCTGGCAGCCCTGGCAACGATGATCGAGCTGGCGCCGATGCGGGGCCATGCCGCGATGGAACCGGGACCGTGGTCGAGCGACCCTGCCATGCGGGCGCTCTTTGCCGAGATCGATCGCGCCGCCATCCACCCAAAGTTCCCCTGCGCCCATCTCACCCGCGCCCGCGCCGATGGCGAGCTGCAATACCTCGGCGCGCGCTACAACGTGCCGATCACCAACTCCTTCCGGTCAGGCCGCAACACCGTCGACTGTGCATCAGCCTCGGCCATGGCTCTGCCACGGCCGGCGGAGGCGGGGGTGGCAGGTCTGATCCTCACGCCCGTGACCCTGCAAGAGCTGCGCGTGGCCGGCTTCGAGCCGTCAGACTGCCGCGTTCGCCGGGGCGTCACTGCCTGTCTCTCGGACTGGGCGGACCGCCCTGGGCTGGCCACGTTCTTCTCGACCCGCAAGCTCCCGCGCGTCGGCCCCGCCCAGACCCTGGCCTTCACCGCCGAGACCGCGCCCGAACGCTGGCTGGCACAGGGGTTCTCTGAGCCCGAGCCATGGGGTGTCTGGAGCGTCGGGCCCCGCTCCCACCTGATCTTGCCGCTGCGCAAAGGGGAGACGCCCCGCGCCATCACGCTCGATCTCGGCGCCTTCCACCCGCCAGGGCGCGGTTCGGTGGCTGCGCGCGTTCTGCTCGAAGCTCGCGACGGTCCAGGCGCTCCCTGGCGCGAACAGGCGGAAGCGCAGATCCTGATCGGCCCGGAGCCAGAGCGCAGGCGCGTGACCCTTACGAACGCCATGCCCGTCCCGGAGGCCCTCCGCCTCACCCTCCTGCCCGAGGATCCGATCAGCCCGCGCGATGCCGGCCTTGGCGGCGATGCCCGCCCTCTCGGCCTCTCCCTCAAAACCATCTCGCTCTCGGCGGTAGCGCCGGCGGACGCAGCCGGGCAGGATTAGGTCGCGCAGACACTCAGGGAGAGCGGCCGATGACGATCCGAACGACAAAGCGCGGCGCATACCGCATCGGCGCCCTCCTCACCCTCATCGCCGCTCTCACCTGGCCCCTCGAACCCGCGCCGGCCCAGGACGCCCGCGCCACGCCGGAGGCTGCAACGGGCCGCACGGCCAAGGCGCTGGCCGAAGGGCGCGAGAGCATGATCGTCACCGCCAATCCACTGGCAAGTGAGGCCGGTCAGGCCATGCTGGCCGACGGGGGCTCCGCCGCCGATGCGGCCATCGCAGCACTCCTCGTCCTCAACGTCGTCGAGCCCCAATCCGCAGGCCTCGGCGGCGGCGCCTTCGCCCTTGTGCATACCCCCGACGGGCTCACGAGCTTCGATGCGCGGGAGGCCGCCCCCGCCGCTGCCGGTCCCGATCTCTTCCTCGAAGACGGCACCCCCATCGGCTGGTGGGACGGCGTCGCCTCCGGCCGCTCGGTCGGCGTGCCCGGCCTCGGGCGTCTCCTCGAGGTGCTGCACAGCCGCTATGGCCGGCTCGACTGGGCCCGCCTTGTCGCCCCCGCCGAGCGCCTCGCCCGCGAGGGCTTTGCCGTCAGTCCCCGGCTCGCCGGCATGACGGCCCGAACCGCCGAGCGGATCGACGGCACAGATGCAGGTCGCGTCTTCCTGCCCGGGGGTCGACCGCTCAGGATCGGCAGCCAGCTCCGTCAACCCGCGCTTGCCGACACCCTCGCCCGCCTCGCCGCCGAGGGACCCGATATCCTCTACACCGCCACCATCGCGGAGGAGATCGTCGCCGCCACCCGCGTAGAACCTCGCCCAGGCGCCCTCACGCTTGCCGACCTCAGCGCCTATCGCGTCATCGAACGCGCGCCGGTCTGCAGCGCCTTTCGCACCGTCTGGCGCATCTGCGGCATGGGCCCACCCTCTTCGGGCGCCACGACCGTCGGCCAGATCCTCGGGCTGATGAGCACCTTCCCCCCGGCCACGGGCGCCGATCGCCTGCATCTTTTCGCCGAAGCCTCACGCCTCGCCTATGCCGACCGAGCGGCCTATCTGGGCGATCCCGCCGCCACGCCCGTGCCCCTGCGCGGGCTCCTCGATGACAGCTATCTGGCCGCCCGCGCAGGCCTGATCGACCCTGCGCAAGCCGCATCCACAGCCGCCACGGCCGGCACGCCCCCCTGGCGCGAAGGCCAGTATCGCGCCCCTGACACAAGCCCCGGCAGTCCGGGCACGACCCATCTCTCCGTGATCGATGCCACGGGCCTCGCCATCGCGCTCACAGCCTCCATCGAGACGGCCTTCGGCTCCAAGCGCATGGCCGGCGGCTTTATCCTCAACAATCAGCTGACCGACTTTGCCTTCACTCCCAGGACGGCGTCGGGCGAACCGCGCGCCAATGCGCCAGGGCCGGGCCTGCGTCCCCGATCCTCCATGGCGCCCACGATCGTCTACGCAAGCGATGCGCCGGACCAGCCACGGATCCTCGCAGGCTCCCCGGGCGGCTCCCGCATTCCCGAATATGTGGCGCTCAGCCTGCTAGCGATCCTGGAAGATGGCGCCGATGCGGCCAGCGCGGCGGCCGTTGCCCATGCGTCTCAGCGCAACCGCGACACCTTGGTGCTCGAAGCCGAGGCACATGACCCTGCCACGCATGCTGCGCTCAAAGCCCGTGGCCATAAGGTTGAAACCGCCGATATGACCTCCGGCCTCGCGATCATCGTCGTGGCAGAGGACGGCGCGCTGACAGGCGGCGCCGACCCCCGGCGCGAAGGCCTCGCAGTCGGCCGCTAGACCCCCATTCGATGCGCAAAGGCGGCGAGGCTGGTGGGTGGGCCGGTGAGGGCCGCGCGCAGCGCGTCCCGAACCCGGGGCGCCCCCAGCCCGCCGCAGCGCAGTCGAGATCAGGCCTCGCCGCCGAGCTTCTTGGCCCCACCCCGGATCCGCGCCACGCGCTGCTTCGGCACGCGCCGCACTTCGACGCCCGTGAACACATGCAGCGTGTTCAGATCGTGATCGATCACCGCGTGATCCGATACCCAGCCCCCCATCACCAGATAGGTGCGCAGGAGCGGCGGCATGCGCCGCATGGCCAGCTTCAGATCCGGTTTCTTCAGCCGGAGCGTCTTGGCAAAGCGAAAGACCTTGGGCGCCTTCACCCGCGGCAGCCAGCGCTGCGGCGCCAGGTGCTTCTCCTTCAGCAGCGCAAAGGCGTCTTCATAGGCGCTGTCATCCACCCCCTTGAAGGAGGAGCAGCCAAAAAGCAGCGCGACACCGCGCTCCTCGACGAAGGCATTCATCGCAGTCCACGCGGTCCTCAAGATATTGGGATCGCGCCATTCGGGATGGATGCAGAACCGGCCCATCTCGAGCATCCGCCCCGGATAGGCATGGAGTGCCGAGAGCTCGTAGTACTTCGCCGCATAGCTCCGTTCGATCGTCGCCCCGTCGTCGAACTCCTGCATCCGGAAGGTGCAGACCAGCTGCCCGCTGCGCCCGCATTCCACCATCATGTGCCAGCAGAAGGCGTCGAACTCATCGGCATCCAGCCCATCGAGCGGCGCGCCCTCGGGCCCTGCGCGGAAGCTGAGATAGCGCAGCTGCTGACAGCGGCGCAGGTCCTCCGCGCTCTCGGCGATCCGGGCCTTGAAGGTGCCTAGTCCGAACATCCGCCCCTCCTCCGCATCACGGCGCCAGAGACCAGCGCCCGCCTTCACCGCATCGCCTCAGACGGCCCCAGAGGCCTTAGCCATGCGCGCCTATCGCGCACTTGGACACGCCGACCGCGCAAGCCACATAAGGTGCCAGACGCAGCGATACGATGCGAGGGACACATAGCCCGCGGTCAGTGACAGGACCATGACGAAGACGCGCGAAAGGATAGGGATGTCCGAGACCTTCGAGAAGATTGCCAAAAGCGATGCGGAATGGCGCCAGCAACTCTCACCCGAAGCCTATCGCGTGACCCGCAGGCAGGGCACCGAGCGCCCGTTCACCCATGACAACTTCCCCAAGGCGGACGGGATCTTCCGTTGCGTCTGCTGCAACGCGCCCCTCTTCGAGGCCGGGCATAAGTTCGACAGCGGCACGGGATGGCCGAGCTTTTTCAAGCCGGTGAGCGAGGAGGCGATCACGGAGCATGACGACACCTCCTGGTTCATGCGCAGGACCGAGGTGCTCTGCACGCGCTGCGATGCGCATCTGGGTCATGTCTTCCCGGACGGTCCCCCGCCCACCGGCCTGCGCTACTGCATCAACGGCGTGGCGCTCACTTTCGAGCCTGCGACCTGAGGGGGCTAGACGGCTCGGTTGGAGGCAGCGTCCTCCGCCCTCCCGCCACCCTCCCTCTGGCCGCCCGCTACGCCTGCGCCGAGATCACATGGATGCGCCCGCCGATCTGCACGGCGCCCTCGCTCAAATAAGGCGCCAAGACCTCTGGCAGGCGCGCCTCCAGCGATGAGGCCGCCGCGGCCCTCGGCTCGTCGTCAAGCTCTGCAAGCCGGCGTGCGACCATCCCGATCCCGAGCACCATTCGGATCGCCGCTCGCATCGGATCCGGATCGAGCCCTGCCCCCATCGGACCGGTCACCGGATGGGTGGTCCAAGCGATCTCCCGGAAGCCCGCGCCGCTCAGGATCGGCTCGAAGATCTCGGGGCTCTCCCAGCCGAAGGGGCCGGGCGCCCCCGGCGGGCTGGGCTCGGCCGGCCCCAAGACCTCGGCCGCCACCCGCGCCGGCACCGCCGCCCAAGGGCTCTCCTTGCGATCCGCATGCACTACGAAGACGGCCCGCCCACCCGGTCGCAGGGCGGCGTGCAGATGCGTAAAGGCCGCCGGCGGATCGCCAAAGAACATCACGCCGAAGCGGCTGAAGAGCGCATCCCAGCCACCAGGCTCGAAGGGATGCGAGGACGCATCCGACAGCATCACCGACGCCTGATCGAGGCCCTGCAGCCCCGTCCGCGCGATCGGCACCAGATCCGGTGAGACATCGAGACCGAGCACCTGCCCCGTAGGCCCAACCGCCTCCGCCAGCGCCCGCGTCGTCCGCCCGCCGCCGCAGCCAAGATCGACGATCCGCTCGCCGGCCACCGGCGCGAGCGCCTTAAACCCGAGCGGCAGCGTACCCGCCCATTGCGTCTCCAGCGCCTCCAGATGCGCGGCCCATTTGCGTCCCAGCCCGCCGCGCCAGTCATTGCCCGACAACGGTTCGACCGTCTCCTCCCCGTTATCCGCGCTTTGACAAGTTTCGCTCATGCCTGTTCCTCCCGCCGGCCGTGCGTTCTACCTTCCATGCTTCGGCAGGGGTGGGCCAGTGGGGATGTCATGGCAGACGACGGCGAGATCACCCATGCGGCGAACCACCGTCGCCCACCTCATGACTTCGACGCGGTCGAGACCTGGATCTTCGACCTCGACAACACGCTCTATGCCCCCTCGCACCGCCTGCTCGATCAGATCACCGAACGGATGACGCATTACATGATGCGCGAGCTTGGGATCGGGCGGCCGGCTGCGGATCGGCTGCGCAACACCTATTTCGCCCGCCATGGCATCACGCTGACCGGGCTGATCGAAGAACACGATGTGGACCATGCGCATTTCCTGGAGGAAGTGCATGACATCGACCTCTCGGCCCTGCGGCCCGATCCCGCCCTCAACCGCGGCATCGCAGGGCTGAAGGCCCGAGGCAGACGGCTCATCATCCATACCAACGGCGCTCGAGGCCATGCGGCGCGGGTTCTGGAGCGCCTCGATCTCTCAGAGGTCTTCGACGCGGTCTATGCCATCGAGGACAAAGCGCTCCGCCCGAAACCAGATCCGCGCGCCTACGCCCGCGTGCTGACAGCGGACGGCTTTGCGCCGGAAAGGGCCGCGATGATTGAGGACACGGCCGCCAATCTCGCGGAGCCCAAGCGGCTCGGCATGGGTACGGTCTGGGTCTGTCACACCGAAGGCGCGAAGGCGCCGGAGCATGTCGACCTACGCATCACCCGCCTAGCCGCCTTCCTCGCCACGCTCTAGGCCATGTGCCGATTGGCCGTCTGCATCACCCCCGGCTCGACCGGGGGATCCAATGCTCAACCCGCGGAGTGCCCGGTCGAGCCGGGCAATGACGCGGGTAGGCGCCGATCAGATCTCGAAGGGCTCCATGACGGTCGGCACGATCACCGTCGCCGGCGCCATCTTCTCCACAAAGGCATCCGCCGACGGCTCGAGTAGCGGGAAGGTGGCGTAGTGGCAGGGGATCGCGGCCTCGAGCGTGAAGAACTTGCGGCAGGCCCAGGTCGCCCGATGGCTGTCCATCGTGAAATGCCCGCCGATGGGCACGATCGCATGGGTGGGCGTATGCAGCTCCTGATAGAGCGCCATCTCTGCCATCACATCCGTATCGCCCATGGCATAGAGCACCTTGCCCTCCACCGCGATCATGAAGCCCGCCTCGCTGCCGGCAAAGGGCGGCTGCCCCTCCGGTCCCGGCGCGCTCGAAGAATGCAGTGCATGGACCATGGTCACGGCCACATCGCCGATCATCACCGTGCCGCCCTTGTTGAAGCCGGTCGCCGGGACGCCCTGCGTGGCCTCGAGCCAGCCCGTCCAATCGTAGATGCCGTAGATCGTCGCCCCGGTCTCGCGCGCGATGGCGGGCGCATCGCCGGCATGATCGCCATGGGCATGGGTGATCAGGATCGCCGTCGCGCCCTGGATCGCCTCGGCCCTCCGCTCAGCCGGAAAGCTCGGGTTTCCCTCGACCCAAGGATCGAGCAGCAACACCTGGCCCGCCGCCTCTATCCGAAAACTGGCATGACCCAGCCACGTGATTTTCATGAATGTCTTCTCCGAGATTAGGGGCTGATCGCAGGCAGCATTGCTGGCCAAAGAGGCAGGGCGCAACCACCAAGCCCCACGAGAGGGCGATCAGAGCCCACCGTCGCGGCGACGGGTTCGGCGACACCCTTGCCCGTTGGTCCGCAAGGCGGCTAGAGGGGCGGCGGAGCAGTTGAGGGAGGCCCTTCGGAGATGTCGATCGACACCGATACGGTGCGCCAGGTGGCTCGCCTCGCGCGTATTGCCGTGACCGAGGAGGAGCTGGCGCCGCTGGCGGCCGAGCTCACGCAGTTCCTCGATTGGGTCGAGCAGCTGCAGGCGGTGGATGTGGAGGGCGTCGAGCCCATGGCCTCGGTCCATCCGCTCACCCTACCGCGCCGCGCCGATGCAGAGACAGCAGCAGAAGGCGAGGCGGGCCTGCGCGACCCGGTGCTCACCAATGCGCCCGACGCCCGCGAGGGCTTTTTCGCTGTGCCGAAGGTGGTGGAATGAGCACGCCCACAAACCCCGCCGCGATGACGATCGCAGAGGCCCAGGCCGCCATGCGCTCGGGCGCGTTGACCGCTCGGGTGCTGACCGAGGAGTGTCTCGCCGCGATCGGGGCGGCGGGTGCGCTCAACGCCTTCGTCCATCCTGTGCCCGAGCGCGCGCTCGCCATGGCGGACGCCGCCGATACTCGGCGCGCCGCGGGCGAGGACACGCCGCTTCTCGGCATCCCGCTCGGCATCAAGGACCTGTTCTGCACCGAGGGCGTGGCCAGTCAGGCCGCAAGCCGGATCCTCGACACCTTCGTGCCGCCCTACGAGAGCACGGTGACGCGTCAGCTCTGGGCCTCCGGCGCGGTAATGCTCGGCAAGCTCAACATGGACGAGTTCGCCATGGGCAGCTCCAACGAACACTCGGTCTTCGGGCCCTGCGTCTCGCCCTGGCGGCGCACGGGCGATGAGGCCGCGATCGTGCCCGGCGGTTCATCGGGCGGCTCGGCGGCGGCGGTGGCGGCCGATCTCTGCCTCGGTGCCACGGCGACCGACACGGGCGGCTCGATCCGTCAACCCGCCTCCTTCTGCGGGGTCGTGGGGATCAAGCCGACCTATGGGCGGTGCTCGCGCTGGGGGATCATGGCCTTCGCCTCCTCCCTCGATCAGGCAGGCCCAATCGCCAAGACCGTGGAGGACGCTGCCATCCTGCTCGGCGCCATGGCTGGTCATGACCCGGCCGACAGCACCAGCGCGCCCATCGAGGTGCCGGATTTCACGGCCGAGCTTGGCAGCGACATGCGGGACCGGCGCATCGGCGTGCCGGTGGAGTATCGCGAAGGGCTGTCGGACGAGATGGCAGCACTTCTCGAGCAGGGCTGCGCGATGATGCGCGATGCGGGCGCCGAGGTGGTCGATGTCTCCCTGCCCCACACCAAGGCGGCACTGCCGGCCTATTACGTGATCGCCCCCGCCGAGGCCTCGTCCAACCTCGCGCGCTACGACGGCGTGCGCTACGGCCGCCGCGCTAAGCTCTCCCAGGGCGATGGCATGCTGGAGCTCTACGAGAAGACCCGCGCCGAGGGCTTTGGCGATGAGGTCAAGCGGCGGGTCATGATCGGCGCCTATGTGCTCTCTGCCGGCTATTACGACGCCTATTATCTGCGCGCACAGAAGGTGCGGGCGCTCGTGCGGCGCGATTTCGAGCGCGCGCTGGCGGAGGTCGACACGTTGCTCGCGCCAGCAACGCCTGGCCCGGCTTTTGCGGCAGGCGAGTTCGACGACGATCCGGTGCAGATGTACCTGCAGGATGTCTTCACCGTGACGCTGAACCTCGCAGGGCTGCCTGGCATCTCGGTGCCGGTCGGCCAGGCCTCGAACGGCCTGCCCCTCGGCCTGCAACTCATCGGTCGGGCCTGGGAGGAGGTATCCCTCTTCGCCGCCGCTTCGGCGCTGGAGGCACGGGCAGGCCGACGGCCGCGCCCGCAGCCTTGGTGGTGACGTTGTGTGATAGCGGCGTCATCCGCGCGCCATTTCAGCCGACCAAGCCGGCCTGCTGAGCCAGAGGCACCGAGGGACCGGTCCCTCTGCCGTGGCGGGTCGCTGCGCCTAGGACACAACCAGCAGCGCCATCAGCCCACCGACACCGGCCAGCAGTGCCACCTCCCGCCCTGCGCCGCATACGAGGAGCAGGAGGACCGGCACAGCCGTCGTCCCGATCACACTCACGATCGGTCCCGCACTCTCCGGCTCCAGCAACGGCATGAGCATCGCGACCTCCCTTACAGCGCAATCCGGCTCAGGGTGTCAGCGTTAGGTTTACCAAGGCTGAACCGGTCTCAGAGGTTCACTTCGTTCCGCAGCACGACGAAGATCAGCGACGCGAAGAGATACACCACCGCCCCGCGGCGCACGCCGAGCGCAAAGAGCGCCAGCGATGGGATCGTGATGATATAGACATTCGGATGGCCCGGATCGAAAAGCGTCTCGATCCACATGCCCTTGCCGTGCGAGATCCGCTCTGCCATCGGCTCTCCTCCTCGCTGCTACGATCAACGATAAATTATCGTCATACGGGGAGGCAACGCGTTTTCGAAGCCGTCAAAATGCCTCTCAGAGCAGCGCCAGATCGCCGGCATACTGGCGCCCGTCCCGGCCCGCCTGCAGTTCGTAAGACACCTTCTGGTTGTCCTGCAGACCCTGCAGCCCAGCTTTCTGAACAGCCGTAATATGCACGAACACATCTTTGCCGCCCTCATCCGGGGCGATGAAGCCATAGCCTTTTTCTGTGTTGAACCACTTCACGGTTCCGGTCGCCATCATCGTGATCCTTCACTTGCCGCCCTGGCGCCGCTCGGAGCCGACACAGAGCGGACCGTCCTCCGCACCATGGGACGCTATCCCGAATCACGGGCCAGCGACAACCGTTCCGCGGATCAGGAGCCCCGGGCCGACCCCCGTTTGTCCTTGATCCGAAACCGTTTTCGGGGATTCGCGCCCTATGGAGAACCATCCATGGCGCGGAAAGTGGCGTTTGCATAACGGATTTGCAGCATTCCCACTTTCCTTAACCGTTCGATGACACTAACTAGGCGTCCTGGCTACCCACCGGGGCGGTCACCTCAGGTTCGACGGATGTATTGGAGGGCGGTCATGCCGCGCGACATGGACGATATCGGCATCATCAACGAGCAGGGTGCGCGCTGCCGCAAGCTGTTCGCGGCGGTTGTGCTCGCCGCCCTGGATGATGCGGTCAAAGAGCAGAAAGAAGCAGGCACCGGTGTTGAGAGCATCGCGACCTGGGCGCGTACGCGCGACGGGAAGCTGGTGCTCACGAACGCGGGTCTCGACCTCAACGAGCGGACGATCACTCTGCTGCAGGAGTTTGTCGCGCGCGGCATCCGCCCCGCCGCGGCCTGATCCTTTCCTCGCCCGACCGCGCCCGGGAGCCCGCCTCCCGGGCGCTTTCTTTTCGGACGCAGCAGCCCCCTCGTGGCTCGGCCGTTGCGCCCTGCAACCGACCGGCTGATCTCGATCAAGGCGGGGATCCTGTCCCCGGCCCCAGTGTCGCGCGCGATGATGGGCGAGACGCGGGAGGGCTGCGGGCCATGAAGGTGGAACTGGATCGAGTGCTCGACGGGCGCTGTGTGGCGCGCGGCTGCTTTACCGAGGCCGATCAGGCGGCGGTCGAGGCAGCAGGCGACGTCACCCCCCCGCCAACCCTCCTGCCCGACTACATCACGGCCGCCGCCGAGGCCGGGGTGCCCTGTGTCTGCGCCATGATGCGCCTCGACGCCCGCCTGGCCGAAGCCCGAGGCGACCACGCCCACGCCGCCACCCTCCTAACCGCCCTCTCCACCTACCTCCGAGACCACCCGGTGGATTGCGCCCGGTAAGCGTCGCTCAATTCGCTGAACCGCCACAACTCATAGGCCTCTTGGAGAGTCTACAGACTGGATCGGACTGCGCGCAGCCATCGGTCTCAACGCGGTTGCGTTAGAGCTGTGCGCATCTAGCACACCTCGAATCATCATGCTTTCTGTGTCGCAAAATTGTCACGGCTCGACAGGGACGCCTTCATTTCGCCTTATTTCATGCCTTTCTATCGCCAAATTCTATTGAAAGCCAGTCTACATATTGTGTCAATATCACGACCTCTACACAAATCAGATCGATTGCCGCGGCAGAAGAAAAAAAACTCGCAACAAAGCCATCCCACCCGTAAACCCATGCCAACACTTGTGGAGCAGTCTTCGCCACTTCAGCCTACCAGGAGAAGGCAGCTATGTGCGCATCACAACAGGAAAGACTGATAGATATGTTTCATAATTTTAAGGCATTATTGAGAGGCGCAACATTCGAAATCAAGTTGAAAGCTGCGGGTAATATTATTACATCAGCGCTTGCCGTGGCATTTATCGCTGCGGCATTCTCCGATTATATACCCGCTCTACCAGATGAGATAACTGCTCTCGCAGGCGGCACGGTGGGCGCACTTATTGGTGGTGCGAAAATCGCATCGTCATGATTGACGATCATATACTACTACTCGCAAATGCGCGAATTGCTATTGCAGGCGGCATATTAGTAGTGCTTGTGAGTTCAATATACTGCTGGCAAAGCAACATCAGAGTACGTCGCGCCAACCTTCTTGGCTGTATAATACACTTTTCCGCCCTATATGTTGCCTTGATCTTGTTTGTAGCAGCATATATAAGCCTGGATATGCTGACGCTGGTTGTCAATCAAGGCTTTGGTGAACTTGAACTGTTTATAGCATTGTTGGTGGCAATATCAGAAGCCTCATTTGCATTGCTGCGGGCGGCGAGTGGAAGATCAGCGATTTAGCGTTCATTCCATCTTGAGTGCATTTATAAATGCCTCCTGAGGGATCTCGACCCTCCCAAACTGGCGCATTTTCTTCTTGCCCGCCTTCTGCGTGTCAAACAGTTTGCGTTTGCGGGTGGCGTCGCCGCCGTAGCATTTGGCGGTCACGTCTTTGCGCAACGCGGAGATCGTTTCGCGGGCGATGATGCGGCCGCCGATGGCGGCTTGGATCGGGACCTTGAACATGTGCTGGGGGATCAGCTCCTTCAGCTTCTCGCACATCACCCGGCCCCGCGCCTCGGCCTTGTCCCGGTGCACGATGGTCGAGAGCGCGTCCACCGGCTCCTCGTTCACCAGGATCTGCATCTTCACCAGGGTGCCGGCCTCGTAGCCGTCCATCTGATAGTCGAAGCTCGCATAACCCTTGGTCACGCTCTTCAGCCGGTCGTAGAAGTCGAAGACCACCTCGTTGAGCGGCAGCTTGTAGACGGCCATGGCGCGGGAGCCCGCATAGGTGAGGTCGAGCTGGATGCCGCGCCGCTCCTGACAGAGCTTCAGGACATCGCCGAGGAACTCGTCCGGCACCATGATGGTGGCCTTGATCCAGGGCTCCTCGATGCGGTCGATCTTGACGACGTCCGGCATGTCCGCGGGGTTGTGCAGCTCTTCGTGGGTGCCGTCTGTGCGGTAGATCTCATAGACGACCGAGGGCGCCGTGGTGATCAGGTCGATCTCGTATTCGCGCTCCAGCCGGTCGCGGACGACTTCGAGGTGGAGGAGCCCGAGAAAGCCGCAGCGGAAGCCGAAGCCGAGCGCGGCGGAGGTCTCCATCTCCGAGGAGAAACTCGCGTCGTTCAGCGCCAGCTTCTCGATGGCGTCGCGCAGTCCTTCGAAATCGTTCGAGTCCACCGGAAAGAGGCCGCAGAAGACCACGGGGATCGAGGGTTTGAAGCCCTCGAGCGCCTCGGCGCAGGGCTTGCGCTCATGGGTGATGGTGTCGCCGACGCGGGTGTCGCGGACCTGCTTGATCGAGGCGGTGAGAAAGCCGATCTCGCCGGGGCGCAGCTCCTCGGTCATCGCCATGCCGGGGGTGAAGATGCCGACACGGTCGACGCCGTAGCGCGCGCCCGTCTGCATCATGCGGATGTTGTCGCCCTTGCGGAGCACGCCGTCCATGATGCGCACGAGGACGACGACGCCGAGATAGGGGTCGTAGTAGCTGTCGACGAGCATGGCCTTCAGCGGTGCGTCCGGATCCCCCTCGGGTGCCGGCAGGCGAGTGACGATGGCCTCCAGTACGTCCTCGATGCCAAGGCCCGTTTTGGCGGAGATCTGGACGGCATCGGTCGCGTCGATCCCGATCACCTCCTCGATCTGTTCTGAGACGCGGTCCGGCTCGGCCGCGGGCAGGTCGATCTTGTTGAGGACCGGCACGATCTCGTGGTCGGCCTCGATGGCCTGGTAGACATTGGCGAGCGTCTGCGCCTCGACACCCTGGGACGCATCGACGACCAGCAGCGAGCCCTCGACGGCGCGCATGCTGCGCGAGACCTCGTAGGCGAAGTCCACATGGCCTGGCGTGTCGATCAGGTTGAGCAGGTATTCCTTGCCGTCCTGCGCCTTGTAGACCAGGCGCACGGTCTGGGCCTTGATCGTGATCCCACGTTCGCGCTCGATATCCATGGTGTCGAGGAGCTGCGCTTTCATCTCGCGCTCCGTCACGGTGCCGGTGGACTGGATAAGGCGATCGGCGAGGGTCGACTTCCCGTGGTCGATATGGGCGACGATGGAGAAGTTGCGGATATGGGACTGCGTGCTCATGGCGTGGTTGTGGGGCGGCCCCCCGGGCGCGTCAATGGAGGGCGGTGTCCCTGCGGCGCTTCGCGTCGTGTTGGCACGCACGCTTGCCGCGGCCCGCTCGAGCGGTAAGGGTCGCTCCGGCGTCGGCCGGCCCAAAAGGCCGCGCCAGGACCAAGGCGACAGAGAGGCGCAGAATGACCAGATCGCCTTTGCCGAGGATCACGATCCTCACCGGCGCCGGCGTGTCCGCCGAGAGCGGATTGGGAACGTTCCGCGACAAAGGGGGGATGTGGCAGACCCACGACCTCGAGGCGCTGGCGACGCCGGAGGGGTATGCGCGCAACCCTGGACGGGTGCTCGCCTTCTACAATGACCGGCGCGCCGCCGCGGCCGAGGCCGCGCCCAATGCCGCGCATCACGCCCTGGCGCGGCTTGTCTCGGCCGCGCCCGACCGGGTGCACCTGGTCACGCAGAACGTGGATGATCTGCACGAGAGGGCGGGCACGCCGACGCTCTGGCACATGCATGGCGAGCTGATGCGGGCGCGCTGTTCGGACTGCGGGCGGAGCTGGCCGGAGACGGGCCCGCTGGATCTGGCCGATCGCTGCCGGGCCTGCGGGGCGGTGGGGCGGTTGCGCCCTGACGTCGTCTGGTTCGGGGAGATCCCTCGCCATCTCGACGAGATCGCCGACGCGCTCTCGGAGACGGAGGTCTTCGTCTCGATCGGCACCTCGGGGGCCGTTTATCCCGCTGCGGGCTTCGTTGCCGAAGCCTCGCGCCACGGGGCCGATACGCTTGAGCTCAATCTCGAGCGTTCCGACGTCTCACGGCTTTTCGAGGAAACACGGTTAGGGCCGGCGACCGAATTGGTGCCGGCTTGGGTGGCGGAGATCTTAGGAGACTGAGGCCCCGGGGGAGAAAAGCGCGGGCCGCAGGGCCGCTAAGGCTCAGGCGCTGGCGGCGACCAGCTTGCGCTTCACCTCGAGCGCGCGGGTCGAGAGCTCAGTGTCGCGCGCCTTGAGCAGGAAGGCGTCGAGCCCGCCGCGATGCTCCACTGTGCGCAGTGCGGCCGCCGCGACGCGGAACCGGAAGCTCTGGCCGAGCGCTTCGGACTGCAGCGTCACCACATTGAGGTTCGGCAGGTAGCGCCGACGGGTCTTGATGTTTGAGTGGCTCACCTTGTTGCCGGTGAGCACGCCCTTGCCGGTCAGCTCGCAGCGACGCGCCATGGTCTCGTCCTTCCTTATGCGGCGGATGCCGGGCGCGCCTGCACCCTCCCGCGCGGGATCTCTGAATTCCGGGAGCGCGTGCTCTACGCATTCGCTGCAGGCGCGTCAACAGGGGCTGCCCCAACCTGGGCTTTCCGACGCGGAGTTTTCGGCCTGGAGGGTCGGCGCTGCTGTGGCAGATCTGCACCGATACTGCGGCAGATCAGCAGCGCCGAGAGAAGAGCGTTGAACCGTCACCCCGATTCGGCGCTTTTTGCGGCTCCCGCAGCCCGAAGGAGAGGAGGGCACGATGGACGACGCACCGACCATGACCGCCCTCTGGGCCCCGGCCACCGGCCGAACCCGGCGCTGATCGCGCCACAGCAAACGGGGTCGAGGTCCGTTTGCTCCTTCGGATGATACCGCCCCTGGACTGAGGGCGGCTGCAGGATTTTGACGTCATGGACGGCTTCGATCCCCTCGCCCTGGGCCAACGCGCCCTGGCGAACGACTTCTTTCTGGGCGGCCTCGGCTTGGGGCTGGTCGGCAGCACGCTTGCGCTCGCCCGGCTCCTCTGGGGTCGGACGCTCGCCCTCGCCTGGCTGCTGACGACCGTGAGCCTCACCGTCGACAACCGGATGCCCGCCTTCCGCCACCTCCTCCTCTTTCTGGAGGCCGAAGGGGTGCTGAAGAACGGCCGTCGTCTTCGGATCAGCACCTTCAGCCGTTCCGGCGGCTACGGGCTGGACGAAAGCGACGTGGCGATGATGACGCCGGACGAGGGCAGCCATTGGTTCCTGCGCGGCCGCGTGATCGGGCGATTGGAGCGCGATATCGACCCCAAGACCCGCGTGGACGCCCATGCGGCGGGAGAAGGGCCGCTCGAGACCATCACGCTGACGCTCCCACGCGGCAATCGAGCGCTCTTCGCAGATTGGATCGCCGCCGGTGCGCGTATCGCCAACAGCCGTGCCCGCCTTGGCCCCCGCATCCACACGCTGGCCGGCGACTACTGGCAGGATGGCGGCGAGGTGCCGGCGCGCGGGCTCGAGACGGTCGTGGCGGAGGACGATGCCATCGAGCACCTCGCCGCCGATCTGCGTCGCTTCCTGGGCGCCGCCCGTTGGTATGCCGAGCGCGGGGTACCGTGGCGCCGCGGCTACCTGCTGCACGGGCCGCCGGGTACGGGCAAATCGAGCCTCATCCGTGCGCTCGCCAGCAGCCTTGAGCTCGACATCGCGACCGCCGATCTCGGCCGCAAAGGCCTCGATGACGACACCCTGCGTCGCAGCCTTGCGGAGGCGCCGCGAAACGCGCTGCTCGTCTTCGAAGACATCGATGCGGTCTATCGCGGACGCGAGGCCGAGGAGGCGGGCAGTACGGCGCGCGTGAGCTTTTCGGGGCTGCTGAACGCCATTGACGGCGTGGCAGCGCAGGAAGGGCGTGCCCTGATCATGACGACGAACCATCCCGAGCGGCTCGATCCCGCGCTGATCCGCCCAGGCCGCGCGGATGTGCATCTCGAGCTCGGCCCTCTCGGTGCCCTGGCCGCCGCCGCGATGTATCGTCGTTTCTTCCCTGGCGAGGAGGCGCTGGCTGCCCGCTTCGCCGCCGGTTTCGGGGCGGCACGCCGAGCACCTGCCGAGATCCAGGGCTGGCTCCTGGCCCATGCCGAAGATCCTGTCCAGGCCGCCAATGCGACGGCCTTTCTGGCGGGCAAGACCGGCAGGGGCGCCTCCCTGCCGCCGACCCGCCTCACGGCGCTGCCCGCCGCCGAGTGAGCGCTCAACCGGCCTCTTTGGCCCTCACACCGGGCTCCCCGTCGGGCTCCCCGTCGGGCGTTGCGTGGGGTTCAGCATGGGGCTCTGGGTCAGGCTCTTGATGGGGCTCAGGAGCCAGATCGAGACGAACCGCGGCGGCCAGATCCTCCGCCGCGGCATCGGGCGGCAGCGCCCCACCGGCCACCGCCGCTTCCGCCCGCGCCAACCGCGCGGCGAGCGCGGGATCGGCAGCCAGCCGATCGATCAGCGCCCGCTCCAGGGTCTCGCGGAACCAGGCGCTCGCCTGCGCCGCCCGGCGCCGCCCGCGCCAACCCTCGACGCCGCGCCAATCATCGAGGGCACAGATCTCGGACCAGACCGTCTCGATCCCCGAGCCGGTCACCGCCGAGGCCGTGAGCGCCTTGGGAAACCCTTCCGGATCGCCGGGACGATGGCGCAGTAGCCCCAGCGCGCCCTGATAGTCCGCCCTGGTCGCCTGCGCCTGCGCCGCCATCGCCCCATCGGCCTTGTTGATCACGATGATATCCGCGAGCTCCATGATCCCGCGCTTAACGCCCTGAAGCTCGTCGCCCCCCCCAGGCGCCAGCAGCAGGCAGAAGACATCCGTCATCGCTGCCACCGCCGTCTCGGATTGCCCTACCCCGACCGTCTCGACCAGCACCACGTCGAAGCCCGCCGCTTCGACAAGCGCGATCGCCTCACGCGTTCGCCGCGCCACGCCGCCCAATTCGCGCCCCGCGGGTGAGGGACGGATAAAGGCCGAGGGATGGCGCGACAACCGCTCCATCCGCGTCTTGTCCCCGAGGATCGAGCCGCCCGAGCGCGCGGAGGAAGGATCGACCGCCAGGACCGCGACCCGATGCCCTTGCTCGACGAGCGCGATGCCCAACGCCTCGATAAAGCTCGATTTGCCGACCCCGGGGGTGCCGGAAAGCCCGATCCGCCGGGCAGGGGTCTCCCGCGCCGGCGCCGCTGCCAGCTCTGCGAGCAGGGCGCGGGCGGCAGCACGATGACGGGCCGCGCTGGACTCGACCAGCGTGATCCCGCGCGCGAGTGCCCGACGCTCCCCCGCCAGCACCCGCGCCGCGAGATCCCTGCTCAGCCGCAGCCCGTCTGTCATCGCGCCGGAACCCTTCTATCTCGACGTAGGACGCGGGCGGCGGTCTAGCCCGCACGGCAGATCGCGGCAATCCGCCCCGTGTTAGGGGTGGGTGGGGTATCGCGTGGGAGGCAGATGAAGTGGTGGGCAGGAACGACCGAGACCATGGGGCATTACCCTGGAGAGGACGGCGTCGCGCCACGACCCTCGCGCCTCTCACCGCGATCCTTGCGGTCGCCCCGCTGGTCCTGCTCGTCCTGCTGCCCCTGCCCGGGCTGTCAGCGGAGGACAGCACTCCGCAGACCTCTCCCGAGAGCCCGGACCAAACGGCGGGCCCTCCGATCGAAGGTCTTTTCGATCTCTACATCGGCGGCCTTCGCGCCGCTGAGATGACGGTGACGGCGAGTTTTAAGGAGGGCCGCTACAAGGCCGCGGCCCGCATCGCCACGGCTGGCATGATCGGCGGGGTCTTTAAGGCCTCCATCGATGCCGCTGTCGAGGGCCGGCTCATCGGCGAGCCCTTCGTCACCGACCGTCCCTGGTTCGAGCCCGAGCGCTACCGATCCGAGTCCCTCAACCCTCGGCAGGACCGGCGCGTGGCGATGGATTTCTTGGCCGGCGCGCCCTCAGTAAGCGCTGAGCCCGCCTATGATCCCCGGCCCTGGGAACTGGATCCCTCTTCCCAGGAGGACAGTCTCGATCCCATCTCCGGCATTGTCGCAGGCCTCAGCCCAGCCTCCCGCGGGACGCTCTGCAACCGCGAGATCGTCATCTTCGACGCGCGCCGGCGCTATGCCGTGCGCTTGGACGCCCCCAGCACCCCCAACAGCGACGGCGAGATCATCTGCGAAGCCGAGTATCGCCGCGTGGCCGGTTTCAAGCCCAAGCTGCTCAAACGCCCCCCTTTCCCGTTCCGCACCGTCTTTCTGGAACGCGCGGACGGTCTCTGGGCTTTCGAACGCGCCATGGGCGAGACACCCATCGGCACCGCCGTCCTGCGCCGCAGACGATAAGAGCGCTCTCCAAAAGCGGCCCCTGCAGCGATCTCCCCAGCCGCTCATCAGGACGGCCGCGCACGGCTTCGACGCCGCCGGAGGCGGTGGCGAAGCGCAAGATGGATCGCGGCGCCCGCGAGGGCGCGGCGATGCCGCTTAGTCAGAGCCTGAGATGAACAGGGACAAGCCTTCAGAGCTCCCCAACGACAGCGCGCGCGGCGCGGCGCTGGTCCAGGATCGAGGCACGCAGCGCCCCGCCCGGCCCGCGCTGATAGGTCAGGCCCAGCGTCTCGAGCCGCTCGAGCCAGCGCTCGGGGGGCTGGCGGCTGGCCAGCGCCGCCGGGATCGAGACCTCGTCGAAACCGCATTCGATCAGATAGGCGAACTGATCCGCAATCACGGGCCCGGTCGCTCGCAACCGCCCGTCGTAGCCAATCTCGCGCAGGCAGCGCCCGATGGAAAACCCGCGCCCATCCGCAAAGCTCGGGAAGGCGACCGAGATCAGTGCCAACCCATCGAAATGGTCTCGCAGCCGCCGGGGATCTGTGTCGTTCGGCAGATGCAGGCCCACCGCCCCCGGCCGATCCGCCGCCAGCTCCGCAATTTCGTCCCTCCGCAGGAAGGGCAGGATCACAGGGCCCTCGGGCAGCGGCCCCTCATCCGGCGCCAGGCTCCAGCGCTCGGCAATCACGCCCGAGCGGTCGATCAGCACGGCCTCGCCCGCCACGGTGTCACTGAGTACCATAGAGCGCCTCCTTGAACGGGGCCATGCCGACGCGGCGATAGGCCTGCAGGAAGGTCTCGCGCGGGTTCTCGCGCAGGCTCAGGTAGCGATCCACGATGGTCTCGATCGCCCCCGGCACCTCGTCGAAGCCAAAGCCCGGGCCCGTCCGCTCCCCGATCGCGGGGATATCGGCCGGTTCGCCACCCAGCGTGAGCTGATAGCTCTCCACACCCGCCCTATCGATGCCGAGGATGCCGATATGCGCCACATGGTGGTGCCCGCAGGCATTGATGCAGCCCGAGATCTTGATGGCAAGCGGCCCGATCTCCGCCTGACGCTTGGTATCGGCAAAACGCGTCGAGATCGCCTGCGCCACCGGGATCGAGCGCGCCGTCGCCAGCGCACAATAGTCGAGCCCCGGGCAGGCGATGATATCGGTCACCAACCCGCGGTTCGGCGCATCGAGCCCGATGCCCGCCAGCGCCCGGAACACCTTGTAGAGATCGCCGAGCGCGATGTGGGGCAGCACGACGTTCTGTTCATGGGTGATCCGCAACTCATCCGCCGAGTGCTTTTCGGCAAGCTTCGCCAGGACCCGCATCTGCTCCGCCGTCGCATCGCCGGGCACGCCACCCACGGGCTTGAGCGAGACAGTCGCGGCGCGATAGCCCGTGACCCGATGCTCATGCGTGTTCTGCTCGACCCAGAGCTTGAAATCCGGATCCGTCGCCAGCGCGCGCTCGAAACCCGTATCCTCGGCCGGCACCGGCGCGAGATCGGGCAGCGCGAAATAGGCGCGGATCCGCTCCCATTCCTCCCAAGGTGCAGCGACGGCCTCACGGTCGATGGCAGCGAACTCGGCCTCCACCTGCTCGCGATAGGCGTCGATCCCCAGCTCATGGACCAGGATCTTGATGCGGGCCTTAAACTTGTTGTCCCGCCGGCCGTGCAGATTATAGACGCGCAGCGCCGCTGTCAGATACGGCAGCAAGTCCTCGCGCGGCAGGAAAGCGCGCAGCTCCTTAGCGATGAAGGGTGAGCGGCCCTGCCCGCCACCGACCAGCACGCGATAGCCCGTCTCTCCATCTGGCCCGCGCACGATCTGTAGCCCGATGTCATGCACGGCGATGGCCGCGCGGTCCGTCTCACAGCCCGTGACCGCAATTTTGAACTTGCGCCCGAGGAAGGTGAACTCGGGATGCAGCGAGGACCATTGGCGCAGCACCTCGGCGGTGACCCGCGGATCCTCGATCTCATCCGGCGCGACGCCAGCCAGCGGGTCCGAGGTCACGTTACGGATGCAGTTCCCGCTCGTCTGGATCGCATGCATCTCGACCGAGGCGAGATCGTCCAGGATCGCCGGGATATCGCTCAGCTTGGGCCAGTTGTACTGAATGTTCTGGCGCGTCGTGAAATGACCGTAGCCGCGGTCGTAGGTCTCCGCGATATGGGCAAGCATTCGCATCTGCCGCCCGGCGAGCGTGCCGTAGGGGATGGCGACGCGCAGCATATAGGCGTGGAGCTGGAGGTAGAGGCCGTTCATAAGCCGGAGCGGTTTGAACTCCTCCTCCGTCAGCTCACCGGTCAACCGGCGCGCCACCTGGCCGCGAAACTCGGCCGTGCGCTCGGCGACAAAACGGTGGTCAAACTCGTCATAGCGGTACATCGGCGTCCTCCGGATGGGACTGCGGATCACGCCGGCATCGAGGCCAGGATCCGCATTCTGAGCGGGCGTTGATCGTCCACCCCATAATCAGCAGGCTGGCAACCGGCGCCGCTAGGCCAAGCTCTCACCGGACAGGCACAGTGCGCAGACCCTTGCCTCCTCCGATATGGGAGGCCCATCGAGCCTGGCCACCGACCGGGCTGCTCGAAACTGCCGCGAGCCCGTGTTCGGCGATCCCGACCAGTGTTCGAGTCAAGCGCTTTGGGCCAACGCTCGGGAGCAGCGATCAGGCCGCGTCGGCGATGGCCGCGGCCGGGCCCACAGGGATCGTCGTCCCGCGCGACGCTTTGATCTGCTCACGTCGCAG
>JBCCLX010000012.1:0-22819 GCA_039026635.1 Pseudomonadota bacterium | reverse complement strand
TCGGCACGCCCGTGGTCTTCGAAGAGAAATCCAATGCAGGCCGCGCCTATGGCGATGCGGTGACGCGGCTCGTCGGCGAACAGCTCGAGATGCGGATCCAGCCGGCCGAGCGCGTGGGTCTCTTCTCCCGTCTCCTGGGGAGGACCGCGTGAGCATGCTGATGAACCTCTTCCGCCGATCCCGTTCGGCGAGCTCTGCCTCCATGGCCAAGGACCGGCTGCAGATCCTGCTCGCCCATGAGCGCGCAGGCCGTTCGAGCCCTGAGGTCCTGCCCCTCTTGCAACGCGACATCATGGCGGCGATCGAGCGGCACATGAAGGTCGGCAGCGAGAACGTGGACATCCGGATCGAGCGCGGTGACGATCTCTCGACGCTGGAGATCAACATCGAGCTGCCGGGCACGCGGAGCGCCAAGCCCGTCGCCGCGCTCTCCTGACCGTGCCGCAAACCCGCTCGTTGCGGGTCGACAAGAGCTGCGGGTGCCGCGGGTTCCGGGCTTGACCCGGAACCTCCTGGACGGGGGCCGATCAGCGAGGTCCCGGATCAAGTCCGGGACCCATCGCGGGCGCCACTCCTTCCCGGCTGACCGGGCCACTTAGCACCGGTCGCGCATAGGCGGCTAAAGGCGCGCCCGAAAAGCCCGCTCGCCTGGCACGATCCAGTGACAGGCTGACGGGCGGATCATCAGTCCCCGTCGGCCACCCCCGCCGCCCGCGCCTTGGCCCGCCGCGCCCGGTAACTGGGCAGGAAGACCAGAAGCATGGCAATCACCAGCAGCCCCATCGTCATCGGCCGCTCCCACACGAAGGAAGGCCCGTCATAGAGCTGCATGGAGCGCCCGAAATTGTCCTCCAGCATCCGCCCCAGAATGAAGCCGATCAGCAGCGGGGCGAGCGGATAATCCCCAAAGCGCAGGATCGTCGCGGCGATCCCGAGACCGACGAGGATCAGCAACTCCGTCGCATTGTTCTGTCCGATATAGGCCCCCATCAGCGTGAAGAAGAGCACGAAGGGGATCAGGAAGGTTCGCGGCACCGCCAACAGCTTCGCGATGTATGGGATCAGCGGCAGGTTGAGGATCAGAAGGATCACATTGCCGAGATACATCGAGACGATCACGGCCCAGAAGATCTCCGGCTCATCCACCATCAGCCGCGGCCCGGGGCTCACATTGAGCGCGATCAGCGCCCCGAGCAGGATCGCTGTCGTCCCGCTCCCCGGGATGCCCAGCGTTAGGAGCGGCACGAAGGAGCCGGTACAGGCGGCGTTATTGGCGCTCTCCGGCGCGGCCAGCCCCTTCACCGAGCCCTTGCCGAACTGCTCCTGCTCCTCCTTGGGCGCGATGTTGCGCTCCACCGCATAGCCGAGGAAGGAGGCAATCGTCGCCCCCGCCCCCGGCAGCACGCCGATCAGAAAGCCCTGAACCGACTGGCGCCCGATCACCGGCACGATCGCCCGCGCTTCCTGGCGCGTGATCCGCAAGTCCTTGATCTCGCCACCGCCCTCGCCGCGCGAGGACCGCTTGGGATCGAGCACCAAATAGATCGCCTCGGGCAGCGCGAACATCGCCATGGCCAGCGTGATGAAGCCGAAGCCCGACTGCAGATCCATGATCCCCATCGTAAAGCGCGGCATATTGAAGAGCGCGCCCTCGCCCACAGTCGCCATGATCAGCCCAAGGAAAGTCATCAGCAGCGCCTTCGCCACCTGCCCCGTGCCCGCAAAGGCCGCGATGGCCGAGAGCCCCACCACCATCAGCGCGAAGTACTCCGCCGAGTGGAAGAGGAGCGCCACGGTCGCCAGCGCCGGCGCAAAGATCATCAAGAGCACCGCGCCGATCGTGCCCCCGGCAAAGGAGGAGATCGCCGCCACCGTCAGGGCCTTGCCCGCCTTACCCGCGCGCGCCATGGGATAGCCGTCAAAGGAGGTCGCCACCGTCGAGGCGACACCCGGCGCATTGATCAGGATCGAGGAGGTCGAGCCCCCGAAGATCGCGCCGTAATAGACCCCCGCCAAGAGGATCAGCGCGGCCGACGGATCCCCGATCGTGATCGCGACCGGGATCATGATCGCGATGATCGACATCGGACCGAGGCCCGGGAGCATGCCGATAAAGGTCCCGATCAAGCAGCCGCCGACCACCATCAAGATATTGGTGAGCGAGAAGGCCGTGCCGAGGCCGATGAGAAGCCCTTCAATCATCGTCTCACCCCATAAACGCCGGCCAGGGGCTGAGGAAAATCCCCAGCACCACTTGCACGAGGTACCAGACACCCCCCGCCGCAATCGCGGCCACCGGCAGCAGAATGTGCCAGCGCCGCTCGCCCAGCAGCACGGAGCCGATCACGAGGAAACTGGCGGTCGAGATCAAAAAGCCGGCCGGGCGCAACAGCAGCGCATAGGCCACCATCAGACCGAGGAGCGCGAGCGCCTGGCCGAGCTTGTACTGCAGGAGCCGGCGGTAATCGATCTCCCCGTCCTTGACCCGCCCACCATTGCTCTCAAAGCCGAGCAGGATGATCAGCGCCGTCACGCAAGAGAGAACCGCCAGCACCTTGGGAAAGGTCGAGGGCCAAATCGGATTGCGCCGCATAAAGGGCGGCAGGCTCGCATCCATGGTGAAGAAAGCCGCATAGCCATAGGCCAGGCAGATCAGCAGCAGCACCAGGGCGATCCAACGATCAAGCGCCATCTCTCGCTCCCTAAGATCGTTTCTGCGCGCAAGCCCGCGCGCCACGCGCGCGCCGAGGGCACCTGCCCGAGCGGGCCGGCGGGGGCTCAACGCCCCCGTCGGGCCGGCCCCGGCCGCGCCGGTCGAGCCCGCCCCGCTACGGCCCGCCAGGCGGGCCTGCAGTCCCTCAGAGGAAGCCGAGCTTGCGCATCAGATCGCCGATCGCTTCTTCCTGGCTCTCGAGGAAGGCGCGGAAATCATCGCCCGAATTGTGGATGTTGACCCACCCGTTGCGGGCGCGGACCTCTTCCCAGGCCGGCGTGTCATACATCTGCGTCAGCGCCGCCTGATAGGCGGCCAGTTTGTCCTCCGGCAGGCCGGGGGCCCCGAAGAAGCCGCGCCAGTTGACGAATTCCGTGGCGATCCCCTGCTCGGCCATGGTCGGGGCATCCGGATAGGCGTCGACGCGCTCAGGCGCCGTGACCCCCAGGATTTTGACCTCTCCCGCATTGGCCAAATCGACGGCCTCGGAGAAGCCCGTGGAAAGCGCTGCGATCTCGCCCGAGAGGAGCGCCGCCATGGCCTTCCCGCCCGCGTCATAGGGGATGTACTTCACATCCAGCGGGTCCTTGCCGGCCGCTTCCATCACGAGCGCGGCCACGATGTGGTCCATGCCGCCGGGCACCGAGCCGCCGCCGATGGCCGTGTCGCCGGGACTGGCATCGAAGGCTGCGATCAGATCCTCCATGGAATTGATCGGGCTGTCCTTGCCCACCACGAAGGCCGCGTAATCGCCGATCGTGCCGGCCACCAGTGTCAGATCGCGGAAGCTCTGCGGGAAAACGCCGGTCAGCGAGCGGATCACGATGGGCGTCGAATTGACCATCAGCGTGCCGTGCTGGCTCTCGGCGTTCTCGATCAGAAAGCCGATGGCCTTGCCGCCGCCGCCGCCCGACATGTTCTCATAGGAGGCCGTGCCCACCAGGCCCGATTTCGTCAGCGCCTCGCCCGTGCCACGGGCGGTACCGTCCCAGCCGCCCCCGGCGCCGCCGGGGATCAGGAAATGAATGCTATCGACAACCTCATCGGCAGCCTGTGCCGCAGAGCCGCTCGGCAGAGCGAAGGCCCCGGCCAGCGCAATCGCAGAAGCAGCGGCCAGCAGGCCGCGTCGAGTACGGGCGAACAGAGTCATGGAATCCTCCCAGGCGTTTTTGTTTTGCCGACGGTGGCGATGCCATCGCCGGCACCCGTTTGTGCCGTCGGCGACATCCCGCACTATGGCGGCGCATTTCGCAAGAGAATGATTCGCATCAGTCCTCGTTATTGTCCCGGATCGCACCCATCGATGCAGGACCGGTGTAGCGCCAGCGGTAGGCCGGCGGCGTGGGTCCTTTGTTCCGCCCCCCCTGTTCGGTCTGTTCCCAAGCATGGGCGAGAATGCCGACCGAGCGGGAGAGGCAGAAGATCCCGCGCGCAAGCGGCGGCGCAAAGCCGAGCTCGGCAAAGATCACCGCGGTCGCCCCGTCGATGTTCATGGGCACTGGCCGCCCCTTGGCCTCGGCCAGATGCGCGTCGACGGCGCGGCCGATCGCGGCATAGCGCCCCTCGCAGACCCCCTCCGAGACCGCCTGATCGACAAGCGCCAGCAGCCGCGGCGCACGCGGATCGACGGGTTTGTGAAACCGATGGCCGAAGCCCGGGACAAAGCGCGAGCGCTCGGCCTGCCAGCGCGCGACCTCGGCCGGGATGGCAGGCGGGCCGCCGGCGGCCTCGATGGCCTGATAGAGTTCCACCGCCTGTTCGCCGGCCCCGCCATGCACATCGTCGAGCATGTTGACCGCACTCGCCATCGCGCCGTTGAGCGGCAACCCGCAGGTCACCGCCATGCGCGCCGCCGCGATTGAGGGCGCCTGCGGCCCATGGTCCACCGCCGCCACGAGCGCCGCCTCCAAGAGCCGCGCCTGCCCCGTGCTCGGCAGCGTGCCGCGCAGCATCAGCCAGATCATCTGCGGAAAGCTGACCTGCCCGATGAGATCCTGGATCTCATGCCCGCGCATCGCGATCCGGCCAGGCTCCATGTCGATGATCGCGGTCGACCACCAGTCGGTCACATCGCTCATATCACGCCCTCTGCCGCCAGCCGTTCGAGCGCCGGCTCGTCATAGCCAAGCGCGCCATAGACCTCGGCATTGTCCTGCCCCAGCTCCGGCGGCGGCGCGTCCACGGCCGGCGCCGTCCCATCGATCTTCATGCCCGTGCGCACCGCGGTGATGTCGCGCCCCACGCCAGGGACGTCCTCATAGGTCGCGAGGAGCCCGCGATCGGCGATTTGGGGGGCGGCGAGCACATCAGGCACCGAGAGCACGGCCCCTGCGGGTACGCCGATGCGATTGAGCTCCCGCGCCCAGTCCCGAGCCGGGCGGGTGGCGAGCACCGCTTCGAGCTCGGCGCGCAAGGCATGGCGGTGGCGTTTTCGATCCTCCCGCGTGGCAAAATCCGGATGTCCGATCAGCTCCTCGCGGCCCAAATGTCGAGCCAGCAATGCCCATTGCTCATCCTTATTGGCGGCGATGTTGAGCAAACCGTCTGCGGCCTGGAACGCGCCCGAGGGGGCGGAGGTCACGTTCTCATTGCCGTTCGCCGCGGGCTCCACGCCCGCCACCAGCCAATTGGAGACGACCCAGCCCATGGTCGCGATGACGCTCTCCAGCATGGACACATCGATAAAGGCGCCGCGTTCAGGCGCATTCAGCGCCGCCGAAATCGCCATCGCCGCCGTGAGCCCGCCCACCGTATCGGCCACCGGATAGCCCACCCGCAGCGGCGCGCTTTGGGCATCCCCGGTGATCGACATCACGCCGGAGGCGCCTTGGATGATCTGGTCATAGGCGGGGCGATGGACCCAAGGACCATCCTGGCCAAAGCCCGAGATCGCGCAGTAAATCAGGCGCGGATTGGCCTCCCGCAGGCGGGGGTATCCCACACCGAGGCGCTCCATCACGCCAGGCCGGAAGTTCTCGACCAGAACATCGGCGGTGGCGACCAGCTCGAGAAGGAGTGTCTTGCCGGCTTCGGTCTTGAGGTTCACCGTCACCGACTTCTTGCCCGCGTTCTGAGCAAGAAAGCTGATGCCCATGCCCGCGGCGTTGAGCCCAGCGTCTGCGCCGAGATTGCGGGCAAGATCACCGCGCCCGGCAGCCTCGACCTTGATCACCTCGGCGCCCAGATGCGCGAGCTGATGGCAGCAGAAGGGACCGGCCAGCACATTGGTGAGATCGAGCACGCGAATGCCCTGGAGCGGTCGCGTGGATGGCGGTGACGCCGCGTTCTCGCCCGTCCCCGCAGTCTCTGTCTCGGCCATGGCGCGCCTCCCCTTGTCTGACCGAGGAGCAGACAGGAGCGGCCACCGGATGGCCAGGGCGTTCTCACGAGAAGCCCGGATGAGACGAAAACGGCGCCTCGGAGTGCTCCGAAGCGCCGCGATCACTGTGATAGCTCCGATCGGGCGTGCCCGATCGGATGTCGCAGGTCAGGCATGCAGGTCGAAGCGATCCGCGTTCATCACCTTGGTCCAGGCGGTCACGAAGTCGGCCACGAACTTCGCGCCGGCGTCGCTGCAGGCATAGACCTCGGCGAGCGCGCGGAGCTGAGAGTTGGAGCCGAAGACGAGATCCACCGAGGTGGCGGTCCACTTCACCGCGCCCGAGGCATCACGCCCCTCATAGACCTGGGCCTCCGCATCGACCTTGGTCCACTGGGTGTCCATATCGAGCAGGTTGACGAAGAAGTCCGCCGTCAGCTGGCCCACGCGATTGGTGAAGACACCATGGGTCGTGCCCCCTGCATTGGCGCCCATCGCGCGCATGCCGCCGACGAGCACCGTCATCTCCGGCGCCGTGAGGCCGAGAAGATGCGCACGGTCGATCAGCAGCTCCTCGTGGGCGCGCGGATGGCCCTCGACGACCCAGTTGCGGAAACCGTCCGCCATCGGCTCGAGCGGGCCGAAGCTGTCCGCATCCGTGTCCTCCTGGGTCGCGTCGCCGCGGCCCGGGGCGAAGGGCACGGTCACGTCATGGCCGGCAGCCTTGGCCGCCGCCTCTACCGCCGCGGCACCGCCGAGGACGATGAGATCCGCGAGGCTCACCTGTTTGTCGCCCGAGCCGTTGAAGGCCGCCTGAACATCCTCCAGCGCCGGCAGCACGCGAGCGAGCATCTCCGGATCGTTGACCGCCCAGTCCCTCTGCGGGTCGAGGCGCAGACGCGCGCCGTTGGCCCCACCGCGCTTGTCGGTGTTGCGATAGCAGGCGGCAGCGGCCCAGGCCGTCAGCACCAGCTCGCGACCGGCGATCCCGGTGGCCAGGATCTTGGCCTTCAGGTCCGCGATATCCGCATCGTCGATCAGCGCATGATCGACCGCCGGCACTGGGTCCTGCCAGATCAGCGTCTCTTCCGGCACGAGCTTGCCGAGATAGCGCACCTTCGGGCCCATATCGCGGTGGGTCAGCTTGAACCAAGCCCGCGCGAAAGCGTCCGCGAACTGATCCGGGGTCTCATGGAAGCGCTTAGAAACCTCAAGATAGGCCGGGTCCTCGCGCATCGAGATGTCGGTGGTCGCCATCATGGTCGGCACCTTGCCCGAGCCGTCGACCTGGGGCGCGAGATCCGTGTCCTTCACGTCCTTGGGCGCCCACTGCCAGGCACCGGCGGGGCTTTTCGTCAGCTCCCACTCGTAGCCGAAGAGCATGTCGAAATAGCCGTTGTCCCAAGCGGTCGGGTTTGGCGTCCAGGCGCCTTCGAGGCCAGAGGTGATCGTATCCACGCCCATGCCCGACTTGTAGGTCGAGTGCCAGCCGAGCCCTTGGGTCTCGAGCGGCGCGCCTTCGGGGTCGGCGGCCAGCGCCGCGGCATCGCCCGCGCCATGGCACTTGCCGAAGGTGTGCCCGCCGGCGACCAGCGCCACGGTTTCCTCGTCGTTCATCGCCATGCGCGCGAAGGTCTCGCGGATATCATGCGCAGCAGCGATCGGGTCCGGACGGCCGTCCGGGCCTTCCGGGTTCACATAGATCAGGCCCATCTGCACGGCCGCGAGCGGGTTCTCGAGCATCCGCTCACCGGAATAGCGGCTGTCCGGCTTGTCCGAGGTCGCCAGCCACTCACCCTCGGGACCCCAGTAGACGTCCTCCTCCGGGTCCCAGATATCGGCGCGGCCGCCGCCGAAGCCGAAGGTCTTGAGGCCCATGGACTCAAGCGCGACATTGCCCGTCAGCACAAAGAGGTCGGCCCAGGAAAGCGCGGCACCGTACTTTTGCTTGATCGGCCAGAGGAGGCGGCGCGCTTTGTCCAGGTTGGTGTTGTCCGGCCAGCTGTTGAGCGGCGCGAAGCGTTGCGCCCCGGTGCCTGCCCCACCCCGGCCGTCCGAGGTGCGGTAGGTGCCAGCAGCGTGCCAAGCCATGCGGATAAAGAACGGCCCATAGTGACCGTAATCCGCCGGCCACCACGCCTTGCTGTCGGTCATCAGTGCAGTCAGGTCGGCCACGACAGCATCGAGGTCGAGGCCCTTGAAGGCTTCAGCGTAGTCGAACGCCTCGCCCATCGGATCGCCGGCGGGCGGGTTTTGGTGGAGGATCTTCAGGTTAACCTGGTTTGGCCACCAGTGGCGGTTGGACATGCTGCCGACTGCGGCGTGCCGGTGGGGTCCGCCCAGGAATGGGCATTTGCTTTCGCCGTCCATGCTCTCTCTCCGAGTCAGAAATCTCTTGAGACACCGGTTTACGCCGATGCCTCTCGGGTACAATGGCGTTTTAGAAACATTCTAATGCGCAACGCAATGGCTGGCCGGCGCTACGCGCAGCGACGTGATCGCACACCGGACCGGAGACCTCGTCTACGGACCCCTCAGGCGCTGCTGCCCGATGTCCCCGGCAAGACGATCCGCACGGAGAGCCCGCCGAGACGCGCCGTGCCAAGCGCCAAGCTGCCATCGTGCAAGGTGATCAGATCGCTCGCGATGGCGAGACCGAGACCGTGGCCGGGCGTGCGCTCATCGAGGCGGCGCCCACGCTCTAGGATCGCCTCGCGCTCGGTCTCGGGAATCCCCGGCCCGTCATCTTCGATGGTGATCTCGACGCGACCGTCAGAGGCCGTCGCCACCACCTGGATCTGGCCTACAGCCCATTTGAACGCGTTCTCGAGCGGATTCCCCAGGATGTCGTAGAGATCGTTTTCAGGCAGGCGGGCGGCGGCGCCCGGCGCCACCTTGGTCACGACGACCAGCGCCTGCTCGGGCCAGGCTTGGCGGCAGGCCATCACCAGCTCCTCAACACAAGGCTCGATAGGCACCCTGCCCCGCGGAGGACCGCCGGCGCCGCTACGCCCCAGATGCGCCTCGAGGGAGCGCCCGATGCGCTCGGCCTGGCGCTCCAGCACGCTGCGCTCGGCCTCGGGCAAGGTCTCCGCCTGGGCTCGCACCACCGAGAGCGGCGTCTTGATCGCATGGGCAAGATCGGCGGCGAGCCCCCGGGCGCGAGAGACGAGCCGCTCGGTATGGACATGCAGGGCCGACAGCTCCTCCGCCACCGGCGCAATCTCCTCGGGCCAGTCCCGCTCCTCCGGCCCCTGCCCTTCTCGCATCCGGGCGATCTGCCCTTTCAAACTGCGCAGCGGACGCAAGCCGAACCACAGCGCGGCAACCGTCGTGCAGACGAGACCCACGCCGAGGGAGCCGAGAGCCAAAGCGACGCTTTCAGCAAAGGCCCCCACCGCCGCGTCGATCTCATCCTGTGGACGGGCGACGGCAAAGGTCAGCCGGCCGCGATAGAAACGCGGCGCCACATTGCGCGAGAGGCCCCGCAACGCCCGCCCCTCACTGTCGCGAAAGAGCCCAGCCGACCCAGCGGGCGCCGTCAGCGCCGGCGCCCCACCATCGATCAGCGGGCCAAGGGAGGGTGATTGGAGAACGACCGCATCGCCATCGCGGATCTGCCAGCCCCAGCCGGAGAAGGGTCGGGCAAAGCGCGCGCCGGGCAGCCGGCCGGCCAGCCGCACCGTCCCGTCGCGTTCGACCCGGGTCAGCGCCACGAGCTCCACGAGCTGATCCTCGAGCTCGGTATCCGCCTCCCGCGCGAGATGTGCCTCAAAGCGCTCGACGAGGAGCGAGGCCGTGGCCGTCAGCGCCAAAGCCGATCCCAGCGCGCAGACCAGAAGCAAGCGCCCGAGAATTGAAAGCGGTCGTCGCTGGATCCAGGGCACCCACCTCACACGCAGCAACCTACACGAAGCGGGGCAGTCATGCGGCCCTTACGCGATGCGATAGCCATGGCCGCGTTTGGTCTCGATCGCCTCGGCACCGATCTTCTTGCGCAGGCGCGCGATCGTCACCTCGATCACATTCGGTTCGCGATCGATATCCTCGTCGTAGATGTGCTCGCCAAGCTCCGACTTCGACACGATCCGCCCGCGATTGATCGCCAGATAGGAGAGCGCGCGATACTCGTTGGGGCTGAGCCGCACCGGTATCCCCTCGCGCTGCACCGCCCGGGCTGCCAGATCGATCTCCAAGGCGCCGATCTCGAGCGCGGCACTCCCGCCGGCGGAGCGGCGGATCAGCGCCTCGACGCGGGCATGCAGCTCTTCGGTCGCGAAAGGCTTGCCGAGATAGTCATCCGCCCCCGCGCGCAGCCCGATCACCCGGTCGCGCCAGCGATCGCGCGCCGTCAGGATGAGCACAGGCGTCGAGGAGCCCCCCGCCCGCAGGGCCTCGAGCAGCGAGAGCCCATCGAGACGCGGCAGGCCCAGATCCAGGATGATCGCGGCGTGATTGCCCGTCTCGGCCAGGTGCAGGCCCGTCTCACCCTCCTCCGCCTCATCGACCAGGAAGTCGGCCGCCCGCAGCGAGCGCGCCAGCATCGCCCGCAGATCGGCATCGTCTTCAACCAACAAAAGCCGCATCAGTCGTCCTCCACCTCACCGCGCCAAAAGTCGATCAGCATGTCCCGCAAGACCTCGAGGGTCTTATCGCTGCCCTGGATCAGCCGACCGGCAGGCGGTCGGTCTTCGAGGCCGTAGCGCGGGAAATGCACCACCGACCCGTCCGACATCCGCACCTCGCGCGCGGGCCAATGCGTCAGCTCGACCTCAGGGTCGTCCGGGGCCTCCAGTCCAAAGAAGATGCTCTCCCGGGTCAGCTGGCGCGGGCTGACCCCGACCAGGACCACAGCCCAGTCGCTCTCCCCCGGCGCCAGCGCGATGGCGGTGGCGGACTTACCCTCCATGACGGTGGAGGTGGACAGGCGGCGGATGTCGGCCATGCTCCGCAGGGTGCCGAACCCATCCTCGGAGCGGGCGAAATCGCCCACCTCCAGGATGTCCTCACCCGGCTTGAAATCGACGATGATGTCCGAGCCCGGGGTCACGACGAAGAGATCGCGCCCCGCGCCCCCGCTCATCACATCGTCGGACCAGTCCCCCTCGATCAGATCATTCGTCGGCCCACCCGCCAGACGCATCCGGACCGGGAAGACATCATCCTCTTCGAAGTCGTCTTCATCGATCCCGCCCTCAAAGGAGGCTGTGCCCGCATAGCGCTCCTCCAGGGTCCGCGCGTCCAAGATAAGCGCGCGGACCTCCCCCTCTTCTGTCAGCAATTCGACGACCCAGGTCTCCCGACAAGCCCGCGTCGGGCTCACCAAGAGCTCGGCCCCCAAAACCGTCACACCCTTCAAATCCTCCAACCGTTCCGCCAACTCACCAAACCCCTTCACCGCGCCGCCGGGACATCGGTCCTCAGCGGTTTCTGTTGAGTGCGGAAGAAGCGCGAGGAGCAGGCTCCCCACCACGATCCCGCTGGTTCGGCGTAAGAAACGCATGCCGGACCCCTCCCTCATGCCACGCCAGCGCCAACCTACGCCGGCGTAGCTGTCAAGTTGCTGACGCCACCCGTCAGCCGACTGACAGGCCTCACTGCCTAAAGCTAGGGCAACAGAAGCGACGCCGGGGGGCGGAAGACATGCAGGACATGGGGGTGACAGCTGGGGTGATGCAGGATGGCGTCGCGCAGCATGGGATGAGCCATGGGGGCATGATGCCCTCGATGGCGCTGGTGCCGCTCAAGCTAGCCACCCACACCGCCATCACGAACGGCCGTTGGGACGATCCGACGACCTGGGCCGAAGGGACAGTGCCGGGGGAGAATGCCCGCGTGGTGATCCCGCAAGGCGTCACGGTCACGGTCGACAGCGTGCTGACGCCTGCGATCAAGACGGTCCGCGCCGACGGCGTCCTCACCTTCGCCACCGATGTGAATACGCAGCTGCGCGTCGACACGCTTGTGACGACCATGACCGGTGAGCTCCGTATCGGCACCCGCGAGACCCCCGTGGCCGAGGATGTGGCGGCCAAGATTATCTTCGCCGACCTCGGCGAGATCTCACGCGACACCGATCCCTCGCTAATCGGCCGCGGCGCGCTTCTGCACGGCAAGACCAGTATCGAAGGCGCGCGCAAAGACGGGTTCTTGACGCTCGCCGAGCAACCCAGCGCCGGGGCCCAGACCATCACGCTCTCGCAGGCCCCCATCGGCTGGCGGCTCGGCGATGAGATCACGATTGCCGGCACGGATCCGACCAATCCCGCCAGCGACGAGGTCCGCACGATCACCGGGATCGATGGGCCGACGCTGACGCTCGACCGTCCGCTGGATCTCGATCACGTGGCGCCGATGGCGGGCTTCGAGGTGCATGTCGCCAACCTCACACGCAACGTCACCTTCAGCTCCGAGAGCCTGGACGCGCTCAGCCGCGGCCATGTGATGTTCATGCACACCAACGACGTGGACGCGCGCTTTGTGGCGTTCGAAGGGCTGGGGCGCACCAACAAGCAGGCCGAGGTGGACGACTGGCGGCTCCTCACAGGCAACGAGACCAGCATTGGTGCTGAGAACATCGAGGTCGAGGAGCTGGGCGGCACCAATGTCCGCGGTCGCTACTCGGTCCATTTCCACCGCGGCGGGGCCGAAGGCGAGGCGGGGCTCGTGGAAGGCGCGGTCGTCCGCGACGATCCGGGCTGGGCCTATGTAAACCACTCCTCCAACGTCGATTTCATCGGCAATGTCAGCCACAACATCATCGGCGCGGCCTACAACACCGAGGCCGGCGATGAGGTGGGCTCCTTCGTCGGCAACATCGCGATCCGCACCGTCAATCCGTCGGCCAACCTCAATCCGGCGAACGACGAGACCGATCCGGAACAGGCGCCCGACGCCCGCCTCGACACGCAGGACTACGGCTTTCAGGGCGACGGCTTCTGGTTCCATGGCTCGGGCGTCACGGTGGAGGACAACGTCGTCTCCGGCGCCACGGGCCATGCCTATATCTATTGGCAGCTGAGCCTGGCTGAGCGCGGTCTCGGCAACAGGTTGGTGGATGTTGCCCAACTCCCGAACGGTGAGATGATCGGGCCCGACGGGACGCTGGTACGCACCAAGCATGTCCCGGTGCCGAGCTTTGACGGCAACGATGCCTATGGCGTCTCGAAGGGGCTGCAGATCCACTATCTGCACACCGATAATCGCGACGACCTCGATGCGGAGCTTGTGGCCGAGGGCGTGCTGACGCCGGTCCCCCAAGCCTATGAAGAGACCCTGCTCTCCAACTTCTCGGACAGCACCTTCTGGAACACCCGCCTCTCGGGCGTGGAAGCGCCCTATGCCACGCGCCTGGTCTTCGATGGTTTCGAGCTACACGGCATCGGGGCGAAACAGTCGGTGGGCATCGCCCTCGATCACTTCGCCAATGCCAACCGGCTCGAGATCCGCAATGTCGACATCTCGGGCTTTGAGACCGGGATCGAAGCGCCGCGCCAGGGCCTCGGCGTGATCGACAATGCCACCATCGCCGCGGTGACGGACATTCGCATCGCACTCCCCGTGGAACAGGCGCGCGATCTCGCGATCAGCAACGTCACCTTCGGCCCACTCGATGAGCGGCTGTCGGCCCAGGCGGACCAGCGTCAGAACATCCTGATGGACCCGCTCCACGGCCTCGACCAGGAGGGCGGGCTCTTCGAGGACACCGCCGCCTTCACCGGCCCGGATTTCGTCTCCGAGATGATGGCGATGGAAGCCGCGCCCTTCGTGTCGTCCACGATGGCCATGGCCGATGTCATGGCGATGGATGTCGCGGACGGTTACGGCGCGACGGGCGTCTTCAACGTCGCCTTCTTCGGAGACAGCATCACCGATTGGGAAGACAGCTTCGTCGATGCGCTCGTCGGCATGGTCGGCTCCGATATTACGCTCAACAACTTTGCCGCCGGTGGTGCGGGGATCACACCGGCCTCGGGCGTCCCACTCCAGGATCGGGATAACCTGACGGAACTCATCGCCTCGGTACCGGAGCTCGTCTGGATCATGATCGGGGGCAACGACATCCTGGGCGGTGCGACGGCGGCCGACTACGAGACCGCGCTCGACGCCTTTGTCGCGCAGCTCAGCGGGCTCGAGAACGCGCCCAACATCGTGATCGCCGCTCAGCCACCGTTCTTCGCCGTCCCGCTCGAGGAGACGGGCGGCACCCCAGGCACCGTCGTGCATCAGACCTTCCGCGACGAATGGATCCCCGCGATGCAGCGGGTTGCGGCCAACTACGGCGCCACCTTTTTCGATCTCAACAGCCAGGTCACGGATTATCCGGAGAACTATCCGGACACCCTGCACCCCAACGCGGCCGGCGCCCAGTCACTGGCCAATCTCATTGCGCCAGAGCTTCTGAGCGCCCTGCCCGCCGAGCCCTTTGCCGGCGGCACGCTGCCGGCGCCTGGGCGTCCCGCTGAGGAGGAGGATCGTGACCTCGACGACGAGGATGATGAGGACGATGAAGTCTTCGACGATGAGAACGAGGAGGAGGTGCCGGACGGCTATACCGCCACGCTGGTCCCAAGCCGGATCACCCTTGACCTCGACGGCTCGGGCCCGCAGGGCCTCTATTTCGCGCAGCAAGCGCCGGACTTCGTGCCCATCCCGGTGGGCAGCGAGCTGGCCCAATACCTGCCGGCCGAGATCGTCGGGCTGACGAACGCCGAGCTGCAGGCCCTCTACGGCGCGTCTTTCTCGGGCTTCGTGCTGCCGAGCGATGCGCGGTCGATCCCTGAGGTCAGCGGCGGCTTCATCGCCGCAGCACCCCCGGCCTTCGAGACCTTTCCCTTCCCCCTGGACCCGCGCTTCGACCTGGGCGGGGGAGGCATGGACGACGACGGTGTTGAGGTGTCTGAGGCCGATGCGGCGATGCTCGCCCGCTTCTACATCGTCTTCTACGGCCGCATGCCCGACGAGGGCGGTTTCGAGAACTGGATCACCGCAATGGAGGCGGATCCGACCCTTGACGAAAACGGGCTCGCCCGCGCTTTCGCCGAGGCCGAGGAGTTCCAGATCCTCTATGGCGGCCTAGCACCCGGCGACCTGGTCCAAGCCCTCTATCAAAACGCCCTCAACCGAGCGCCGGATCCCGAGGGCGGCGCGTTCTGGGAGGGGGTACTGATCGAGGATCCGACGCTCGGCGCCATGGATCTCGCGCTCGCCTTCGTGATGGCGGAGGAGACGCAGGCCCTCTACGCCGAGGCCATCGACGCGTTTCTCCATGGCGAGGACGGCATGGCGATGGAGGACGACGAGGACGAAGACGTTGGGGAGCCGGAAGAGGCCGTCATCGTCGCCACCTCAGCGGCAGAGGTTTTCCAGGTTACCGAGGAGACGCCGTTCCTGGTCATCGACGGGTTTGATCCGAGCCTGGACCGCCTCGACCTGAGCGCCCTCTCCACAAGTTTTGATGCCATTGAACTCGAGAGCACCGAAGCCGGCACTTACATGGCGGTGAACGATCTCGAGGTGCTGCTGGAAGGCGTGGCCGCCAGCAGCATCGGAGCCGACGTCCTGATCTTTTAGGGCGTCTTCAGGGGTTCCCAGGGGGGGGAACAGGGGCGGGGTCAGTATGGGCCCCGCCCCGTCTCGTTTGCGGGTGGCAGAACCGGGTGGCAGGCCTTCGCGCAGCGCGTCTGAGATCAGCGCATGGCTGCCTCGGCAGGCTCGATGCGCAGTTGCCGGCCTGCCAGCGAAGCGAAAGCCCGCTGGCGGCAGGAGAAGACGATGATCTGCAGATCCTCGGCCTGGCGGGTCAGCGCGTCGAACATGCGCTCGATCCGATCGTCATCGGTGAAGACGATCGCGTCGTCGAAGATCACCGGCGCCGCGCGACCCTCGCGGGCCAGCAGCCGCGCAAAGGCAAGGCGCACGAGAAGCGCGATCTGTTCCTGCGTCCCCCCCGAGAGGATGCCGATCTCCTCCGCCCGACCCGCGCGCTCCAGCGTCTCGGGCAACATGCGGTCGGCCTCGATCGAGACCCGCGCCTCGGGCAGCACGGCACGGATCAGCGGGTCGAGCTCGCGCCGGATCGGGGCGAGGTAACGGTCTCGGGCACCGGCCTGGGCGTTCCGCAGCGCGGTGGCGAGACGCTTGAGCACCGCGATCTCATGGCGCACGGCCAGGAGGCTACGCTCGGCCGCCTCGCGCGCGTCCGTCGTCTCGGCTAACCGCTCATCCACCGCATCCGCGGCCGCATGGCGGATCTCGGCATCGAGCGCGATGATGCGGGTTTCCAGATCGCGCGCATGCACCTCGACCTGCCGGATCGCTTCGCCGGTACGGCGCAGGCGCGCGGCGGCGGTGCTGGGATCCGGGGCATCGGCGGCGAGCCGGGCATGGGTTCTGGCCGCCGCCCGCTGATGCTCGTCTGCAGCGGCAAGCGCGGTCTCCAGAGTGGCGAGCGCGGCCGCTGGATCGGGATGATCGCTCAACGCCGCCTCTGCGCGCCGAAGCGCCTCGGTCGCGAAGCGGGCGGCGCTCTCCAACCCAATGGTCCGCTCCTTGCGCGCCTTCTCCTCGACCAGGGCGGCCTGCAAGGCGGCGCTTATGGGGGTGAGGGCTGCCCGCGCTGCCTCCTCCGCGGCCTCACCCTCGGCGAGGGAGGGGAGATCCGCTCCGTTCCCTTGTACTGCGGCCCCATGTTCTGCGGCCCCATGTTCTTCGGGCTCGCGCTCCATGGGCTCGGGCAGCGCGGCAAGCGCTTGGCGAAGGGCCGCCACCCCCTCGGGCGCGAGATGCTTCAGGCGACCCGCCGCCTCAGTCGCCAGCATCTCCGCGCGGCGCCGCGTCTCATCCGAGGCGCGGGCAGCGGCGAGATCCGTGCAGCCGGCCGCCTCCAGCGCCTCCGAGAACGCCCGCCTCGCCGCATCGAGCCCGTCGCGCGCACCACCTTCGCCGGGGAAGACGGTCAGCCGACCGACGCCGGCGATGTCGAAGCGGGCACCATCGGGGATGGGCATGCGCGCGCCGGGTGAGAGCGGGGTGCCGTCCATGCTCACAAGCCCCTCCCCCCCGGGCGCGGGATCGAACGCGATGGCGGGGGCGGCGCTCTCCCGCAGGCGCTCCGCAAGATCGAGATCCCGGGCCCGTGCCTCGAGTGTCTCGAGCGCCTTGGCAGAGATCTCCCGCGCCGCCTCCGCCAAAGCATCGGCCCGCGCCTTCGCCGCCGCTTCCGCTTCCGCGAGCCGGGCGGTCAGGGCCTTGCGACGCTCCGCGCTGGCCGCCGCGCCGGCAGCGCGCAGGACCCGCTTGTGCCGGTCGGCGGCCTGTTCGAGGACCATGCGGGCGTCAGTCTCTGCCGCCCGGGCGGCCTCCAGGGCCTCGGCGGCGATGCGATGCTCTTCCACAGCTTTGGCGGCCGCCACCGCACTGCGCGCAGCCTCCTCCCGGGCGGCGTCATGCGCCTCAATCGAGCCGAGAAGGGCGTCGCGGCGCAATCGGCAGCCCTCCAGGCGCCCCGACGCAGCACCCAGCGCCTCCTCCGCCCGGGCCAGACGGTCGGCATAGGCCCGCGCAGCAGCATCCGCCTCCTGCGCCTCGAGAAGCCGCGTCTGACGCAGCGCCGCCTCCTCCGGGTCGAGCAGGCGCGCCCGCTCCCGCCTCAGCCGCTCCCGTGTGTCAATAGCCTCCCGCAGCGCGTCCGCCTTTGCACCGAGGGCGGCCTCGGCCTCCGTCAGCTCGGCGACCGCCTCCTCCGCACGCTGCAGGGGCCCGCCCTTCCGGGCGCCTCCGCGGGCGGTTTCGTAGCGATCGAGTTCTGCCCGGCAATGCGCGAGCGCCGCCTCGAGATGGCGCCCGCCGGTCATCGCCTCGATCTCGCCAGAGATCGACGTGGCTACCGAGGTGGCGAGAGCGCGTCGAGCCCGCGCCGTCACATCGTCCTTGGGATCAAGCGTCACGCCCCCCTGGCGGACCCAGAGGAGACCCGCGGGGCCACCATCGGCGGGGCGCTGGACCACCGTCTCCAGAAACGCCTCGGCGGCATCGGCCTGGTGCAGGAGCGTTTCTCCCCGATGCACCGTCGCCTCCCCACGGCCGAACTTCCAGGTCTTGGCGATGCGGTAGCGCGCGCCGTCGTGCTCGATCTCGACCGTCACCTGCGGCGCTCCACCGGCATGGGGCTGCAGCGCCTTCACACTCGTCTTCTGCGAGCGGTGCTGCTCAAAGAAGACCGCGTGAAGCGCGTCGAAGACCGTCGATTTGCCCTGCTCGTTGGGCGCTGTCAGCACGTTGAGGCCGGGCCCGATCTCGCGGATCTCAACCGGGTCGACAAAGCGACGCACATTCCCGAGCCGGAGGGCGCAGAGCTTCATGGATCGGCCCCGCGCACCAGGCTGTAGAGACGATCGAGCGCGGCCGCGGCTACGATCCGCTCCTCGGGCTCGCCGCTCTCAGCGGCCTGGTACAGATCTTCGGCGGCAAGGCGCAGCGCGCCGCTCACGGCGATATCGTCGAGATCCTGGGGGCTGTACTCTGTGGCAAGCGCGCTCTCGTCCCATTGCAGGTGATGGAAGAGCGGCTCTGCCTCCGAGATCGCCGCGGCCAGGAGCGCCCGCGTTGCCGCCCTGACCCGACCGGTTGCCTGTAGACGCAAGAGCATGTCCCGCCGACCCGCGCCCATGCCCGGCAGCGCCGCCGAGAGCGCCGCCTCCGCCGCGCTCTCGGGCGTAAGTTCGAGCGCGATGTCATGCCAGTCGAAAACCCCTGTCTCGAGGCGCTCGACGGTCACCGCCTCGCCCTCGAGGCAGACACTCAAACAGCCGCCGCGGCCCTGGTGGCGAAACCCGTCATGCTCCGGCGTGCCGGAATAGCCGCAGCGGGGCCCGATCGCGCGGGTGCCGTGCCAGTCTCCGAGCGCGAGATAGGCAAGCCCCGCGGTCGCCGCCCGATCCGGCGGGATCACGGCCGCGTCCTCCCCATCGCCCTGGAAATCGAGCACGCTGCCATGGGCGAGGCCGAGACGAAGCGTCCCTTCCGGCGTTGGCGCTGCTGGCATCCAGTCGGTCAGGTCCCGGCCGGGATAGCGGCGCGGCAGCGGTGCGGGCAGGAGCGCTATGCCGGGGGTGAGCATCACAGGCTCTGCCGTCGCGATCAGATGGAGGTTGGGCGGCGCGTGACGGCGGACCTGGTCCCACAGCCCTTCGGCGGCGAGACTGTCATGATTGCCGGGGATCAGCCACCAGTCGATCCCCTCTGCCGCCCCGAAGGCTGCCAGCGCCTGGCGCCAGACGGGATCGGAAGGGGTCTCGCTGTCGAAGGTATCGCCCGCGAGCAGAATATGCGCCGCCCCCGCCTGCCGCGCCGCCTCGGCCAGCCGGCCGATGGCGCCATGGCGGGCCTCGCGCAGCCGGCCGCGCACGGCTTCGGGGAAGCGCGCGAAAGCCTTGCCAAGATGCAGGTCGGAGGCGTGGATGAAGCGAAAGGCCGTCATGGTCTCCGTCTCTCAGATCCGGTGACACTGGCACGCGCGAGGCCGGGCGCCTAGCGGTCGAAACCCGCAGGCGCGCGCGGCCACCATTGAAAAATACAGCAATCCGGCAGACATCACCGAGACGGCGCGTGAGGACCCCATGGCGGATGCGACACAATCAAAGACGAAACCGCTGCCAACGGTAGGGCTCGCTGCAGCCAGGCGCCTCTCCGTCGCGCCGATGATGGAGTGGACGGACCGGCACTGCCGCTTCTTCCACCGCCGCTTCTCTGCGCGCGCGCTGCTCTATACCGAGATGGTCAATGCTGCCGGCATGGTGCAGGGCGAGGCGGATTGGCTGTTCGATCATGATCCGGCCGAGCATCCCCTGGCGCTGCAGCTTGGCGGCGCCGAGCCCGAGATGCTGGCGCGGGCGGTGCGCCTTGCCGCGCCGCGGGGTTTTGCGGAGATCAATCTGAATGTCGGCTGCCCGTCGGACCGGGTGCAATCGGGCCGCTTCGGGGCTTACCTGATGCGTGAACCGGCGCTCGTGGCCGACTGTGTGGCGGCGATGATCGAGGCTGCCGGGCCTGCCGGGCCTGAGATCACCGTCAAATGTCGGATCGGCGTCGACGATCAGGATCCTGAGGCGGCGCTGCCAGACTTCGTGGATCGGGTCGCCGCGGCCGGCGTGCGTCATGTGGCCGTGCATGCCCGAAAGGCCTGGCTCCAAGGGCTGAGCCCGAAGGAGAACCGCACGATCCCGCCCCTTGATCACGCTCTGGTCGGCCGGCTTGCGGCAGCGCGCCCGGATCTCTCGATCGCCCTCAATGGTGGGATCGAGAGCCTCGAGGAGGCGCGCGCGCTGCTTGAGGCATGGCCCGCGCTGTCCGGCGTGATGATCGGGCGCGCGGCCTATCATGATCCGGCGACGATCCTTGGCGGGGCCGATGCCTTCATAACTGGCGATGACACGCCGGTGGTGCGGCCCGAGACGGCGGTGGCCGCAATGCAGCCCTACATCGCCGCGCATCTGGCCCGCGGCGGCCGCCTGCATCAGGTCGTACGCCATATGCTCGGCGCCTTTGCCGGACGCCCGGGCGCGCGCGCCTGGCGCCGCGTGCTCTCGGAAGAGGCGACGCGGGAGGGCGCGGACTGGGCAGTCGTCGAGCGCGCCTTGGCGCATGTCACGCGCGATCCTGTGGCGCCTCCGATGGGCGGGGAGGATGCGGCATGAGCATGGCGCATGGGATTGGCGCCAGTGGCCATAGCAATGCCGCTGCCGTCGGCCTCGGCGCCGATGCCGTGGCCGAGGCCGTCCGTGGCTTTCACGAGAGCGGATGGTGCCGATTTGCCTATGACCCGGCGCTCGCCGCCTGGGTCGAGGCGGTTGTCCCCCATGCCGAGCGCATCGCCAGTGACCCCTCGGCGCAGGCCGCCTGGCTGCGCTGCGGCGGCACCTGGTTTGCCGGCGTCAACATCCTGCCGAATGACACCCTTGGAGGCTGGGCGGATACAGCGACAGGCGCCCCCGCCGGCACGCTACCCACTGTACCAGCGCTCTCTGGCACGGCCATCGGGTTCTTGCGCAGCGTGCTCGGGCATGAGGGCTTACCGCTCGACGCCGGCCAGCTGTCCGTTTGCTACCCGGGCTACCCGGCTGCGCCCCAGCCGGATGAGAGCGAGGCCGCCTTCCGCTTTCGGCGCGACCGCGATGCCGCCCATCTCGATGGGCTGGAGCGGGACGACGCGCGTAACCGGCGGCTGGGGGAGGCGCATGCCTTCATCCTCGGCATTCCGCTCGCGCCCTGCGGTGCCGAGGCCGCGCCCTTCGTGATCTATGAGGGCAGCCATCGGATTATGCGGGACGCGCTCCTCAGGCGCCTGGCTGGTATCCCTGTGCCGGACTGGCCGTCAGAGGACGTCACAGAGGCCTATGTCGCCGCCCGCCGCCGTGTCTTCGAGGCGTGTCCGCGGCGCCTCGTGGTGGCCGCGCCAGGAGAGGCGTATCTGGCCCACAGGCTCAGCATTCACGGCGTGGGGCCTTGGGCGGGCTCAGAACCGCAGGGATCAATGGCGGCGACCTCGCGACCGATCGTCTATTTCAGACCCGCTCTGCCGCCGGATCCCAACGGAGAGCCTGATTTCGAAGCTTGGTTGACGGCGCCCTGAGGGGGTGTAGCCATCGCCTGCGGGTGCTCGACCGCGCTCAGCGCGCGTTGACCAGGCGCATCTCGTTGTCCCGATTCGCTTGGCGCAGGAACAGCCGCTCGCCCTGGAAGCTCGTCTCGCTCAGCCTGTCGAGAAAGCTCATCCCGAGGAGCCCCATCTGCAGCCGTCCAGGATGCGCGACCGCGGCGGGCACGTTCCGCACCAGAATATCGCCCACGCGAATCTCGCGGATCTCAATCGGCGCAACGGTCGATCGGCCGTTCGCCGTCATCACCGGCATGTGGAAATCGAGCGCGGTCGGATCGATGCCGATACCCGCCACCTCTTCATACGGCAGCACCACCATCGTCGCCCCAGTGTCCACCATGAGGGTCATAACCCGGCCATTTATCTCGGCTTGGGCGCGATAATGGCCGTCCCAGGCGCGCTTCAGCTCTTCCTCGGCGCCAGCGTTGGAGAGCGCCATGGAGTGCAACACCTCACCCCGCAGCTCCGCCATGCGCGTCATGATGTCGTTCCGGTCGAGATAGGCAGCCCCGATCGCCACCGTCACCGCGGACCAGATCGCCGCCGTCTGCGTGGCGCGCCAATGTCCGCGGAAAACCATATGCCCAATCGCCGTGAGCAGCAGCCCAATGGCAAAAATACCGAGATAGATCAAACGCATCGTCGCCGCGGCTTCCGCCTCAGCGCTGCTAGTTGCCGGTTCGGTCACCAGAAATCCAGCAGCGATCACAAGGATCGCGACGACTGGCCAATGCACCATCGTGGTCCGCCCGTTTGCCTTAACACCTCGATCAGCGGCGCACGACCTGCCCGTGTCACTTCTGCGCCAGTCCTCCATCACGGACCGTAGCACGGCGGAACCGCGACGCACAGGCTCCATTTTGTTTGAGGCCTCATGATGGCGGGCGTGCGGTTGTTTGGCGAAAGGCGCAACGGGGCGCCCGGATCCCATGAGAGGCTCATGGCCCTCACTTCAGCCGACGGACCCATGCCAAGCCCGTGTCGGACCAAAGCCGACACCCGGCCCTAGCCCGCTTGTCGACGCGCTCGCCCCCCGCGGCGGGTGACGGGACCCGGCTGACGGCTCGGCAGCTCAGCCATCACAACGCGCCGCTCCTCGGGCGTCATGGCGGACCAGGACGCGATCTCG
>JBCCLX010000011.1:0-22897 GCA_039026635.1 Pseudomonadota bacterium | reverse complement strand
GATCTCGACCTTCGGGCGCAGCAAGGGCACGAGCCAGGAGAGGGGTGGTGACAGGTAACGCTTGAGATCGACCTCGAAGACGACCGTCACCTCCGGCACGTCGGCGAGGGCGGCATGCACTTTCTGGGCGATGTCGATCTTCGGCAGCGCCTTGAGCGTCACCACCGCCTTGGCGCCGTTCTCGCGCAGGATGGCCGCGATCTGCGGCGCTTCGAGGAGAGGGTTCACCGGGCAGACCCGGCCGGCAGTCAGACCCCCGAGGAGCGCCAGCACGGTCTCGTTGCAGTTCGGAAGCAGGTAGGCGATCGCGTCGTCGTCCCCGATCCCGTGGCGGCGAAAGAGGTTGGCCGCGCGGTTCACCTCGGCGGCCAGCGTCCGGAAATCCCAGGTCTCGGCGCTGTCCTTCGCGCCGCCTTTGAGCTGGAAGCTGACGGCGGGACGGTCCGGAAAGCGCGCCGCCGTCTCCATCAGCATCGCATGCGGGCTCTGCGGTTCCCAACGCTCGGCGGCAGGGATGGCCTCGACGGCGGCCTTGTCGGCCATGGTGGCGAGATACCAGCGCTCCGTCCGCGGATCGCCACCGCCGACATGGGCGCGCTGGGCGTCTCCCGAACCGCTCTCCCCCGCCGCACCTGCGCGCGCTGCATCATCAGCCATGTCGTCCTCCTGGACCCTTTGGTGCGGCAGACACCATGCTCTGCCGGCCGCATCAAGCACGTCGTCGTGGGCCTGCGTTCTGTCGTGGAGGTGGAGATTTGTGACGTCGTTTCTAGGGGTAGACGGTCCTGCCCGCGCTTGTTCCCGGTCCAGATGCGCCTAATTGGCGGCACCAGAAGCGGCCTGTCGACGGCCAATCAACCGCGTAGCGACGGGCAGTCGCTGCTGGCGCCGACCCCGCCTGCGGCGCTACTCCGCGGCCAGGCCTTCGGTGAATTGCAGCCGGGCAAGGCGGGCGTAGAGGCCACCCTGGGCCACAAGATCGTCATGCCGGCCAGTGGCCACGATCCGGCCCCCGTCGAGCACGATGATCCGGTCTGCGCGCTTCACGGTGGCGAGCCTGTGCGCGATCACCAGCGTGGTCCGCCCCTCGGAAAGGCGTTCGACGGCCTCCTGCACAGCGCGTTCACTCTCTGCATCAAGGGCAGAGGTCGCTTCGTCGAGCAGCAGCACCGGTGCATCGCGCAGGATCGCCCGCGCAATCGCGATGCGTTGCTTTTGCCCGCCTGAGAGCAGGATGCCGCGTTCGCCCAGCCAGGCCTCATAGCCCCCCGGCAGCGCCATCACGAAGTCATGCGCCGCAGCCGCCTTGGCCGCCGCCTCGACCTCGGCATCCGTGGCGGAGGGGCGGCCGAAGCGGATGTTGGCGCGCACTGAGTCTGCGAAGATCACAGGCTCCTGCGGCACGCTCGCCAAGCGCGAGCGCAGATCACGAAGCGCGAGATCTTGGATCGGTTGACCATCGAGGGTGATGCGGCCCTCGTCCGGATCGTAGAAGCGGGCCAGAAGCTGAAGCACGGTCGTCTTGCCCGCACCCGACGGGCCGACAAGAGCGATGGTCTCGCCAGGGGCCACGTCGAAACTGAGGCGATGGATGGCGGCCGTGTCCGGGCGAGAGGGGTAGGAGAAGGAGAGCTCCTCGAAGGTGATCTTCCCCTCGGGGGCCGTGAGCGCCTCCGGCTTTTCCGGTTCGGCGACGGGGCTTGTCATGGCCAGGAGTTCGGCCAGCCGCTCCATGGCGCCAGCGGCGCGCTGCAGCTCACCCCAGACCTCCGACAGCGCCCCGACGGCCCCGGCGGTGAAGACCGCGAAGAGGACGAACTGCGCCATCTCACCGGGGCTCATGGCGCCCGAGATCACATCGCGCGCGCCGATCCAGATCACCCCGACTACGCCGGCGAAGACGAAGAAGATCACGAGCACCGTGAGCCAGGACCGCGCCACGAGGCGCCGGCGGGCGGCATCGAAGGCCTGTTCGACGCGCTGGCCAAACGCCTGTTTGGCCGCCGTCTCGAAGGTGTTGGCTTGCACGGTCTGTGCCGCCTGCAGCATCTCCCCGGCCTGGGAGGCGGCATCGGCAAGCCGATCCTGGCTCTCGCGCGAGAGCCGGCGCACGCGCCGCCCCAGGATAAGGATCGGAAAGACGACGGCGGGCACGATCAGGAGCGTCATCGCCGTGAGCTTCGGCGAGGTGATCAGCAGCGCGATGATACCGCCGATCAGGATCAGGATGTTGCGCAGCGCAATCGAGACCGTCGAACCCACGACAGTCTGAATGATCGCGGTGTCCGAGGTCAGCCGCGTCAGCACCTCCGCCGTCATGATCCGCTCATAGAAGGCGGGTGACATCACGACCACATGGTCGAAGACGGCCGAGCGGATATCGGCGATCACGCGCTCTCCGAGCCAGGAGATCAGGTAGAAACGCAGGGCCGTGGCGATGGCGAGCGCGGCGGCGACACCCATCAGCGCAATGAAGTACTCGTCGATCAGCTCAAAGGCCTTGGCGTTGATCACATCGATCACGCGGCCAAAGGCGACCGGGACCATCAGCGTAAAGCCCGCGGCGAGGACCAGTGCTACGACAACGGCGATGATCCGCTTGCGATAGGGCAGGAGGAACGGAATCAGGCCACGCAGCGAGGCGAGCTCGCGCGATTTCGCGCGTTCGTTGGAGCCGGTGGCGCCGGTCGGCGGCCCATCCGGGGCCTTCTGTGCCCCATCACCAGGCGGGGGGCCGGCCATTGCGCCCCCCAATGCACCCGGCTTCTGGGCGCCCATTCCCGCTGGTTGTCCGTCCACCACGTCCTCCCGCGTCGCTTTCGTTTCGCTTAGCAAGCGTTTCCACGCCGCGGCAAGGCACTCCGAACCGGCGCAACGTCGCAAGGCAGCGTGGCGGACACAAGATGTCGCACCAACGTTCGCGCCTCGACGGCGGGTCCGCGATGCTAGGGGCTTTCGGGCGCGACCCAGTTGAGCCGCCCTGCCATCTCGGGACTGACATGACGACCCTCGTCTCCTTCGCCGCTCTCTTCCTGTCGATCTTTCTGGTGCAGCTCGGTTCCGGCAGTCTTGGCCCACTCGACGTTCTGGCCGCGACCGACCGTGGGTTCAGCCCCGGTGAGATCGGGTTGCTCGGCTCCGGCCATTTTGCCGGGTTCCTGATCGGCTGCTTCGTCACCCCGCGGCTGATCGGCAGCGTTGGGCATTCGCGCTGCTTTGCGGCCGCCGCGGCGATCGGGGCCACGGGCGCGCTGCTCCATCCTGTCCTAGAGGGCCCGATTGCCTGGACCTTCTTGCGCGGGCTCACAGGAATCGCGATTGCGGCTGCCTATACGGTGATCGAGAGCTGGTTGCAGGCGAAGACGGCCAATGAGAACCGCGGCCGTGTCTATGGCATCTTTCGTGTCGTGGATTTGGTCGGCCAGATCTCGGCCCAGGGGCTGATCGCCGTGCTCGATCCTTCGAGCTACGTCGCCTACAACGTCATCGCGGTCTTCTGTTGCCTCTGCCTGCTGCCGCTCGCGCTGTCGCGCCGAGTGGCGCCCGAGACACCTGTGCCCCCGCGCCTGCGTCCGCTCGCGGCATGGCGGCTGTCGCCCTCGGCCATGGTGGGGGTGCTGGTTGCGGCGCTCTCAGGAGCCGCTTTCCGCATGGCCGGCCCGCTCTATGCGCTCGAGAACGGGTTGGAGCAGGCCGAGATCGCCATCTTTCTCTCAGCCGCCATCCTCGGCGGGGTGGCGGCGCAATATCCCGTGGGCTGGATCGCGGATAAGCTTGAGCGGCGTCATGTCCTGATGGGTCTCTCAGGGATCGCCGTCGTGACCTGTGTTGCAGTGGCCTATGCGACGGGGCCGGGCGACACGATGGCGATCTATGCGGGCGCCTTTGTCTTCGGGATCACGGCCTTCCCGATCTACTCGGTCGCAGCGGCGCTGGCCAACGACTATGCCGAGGCCGATTTCGTGGTCGACCTCAATGCCTCACTGATCTTCTATTTCTCAGCCGGCGCAATCTTGGCGCCGGTGCTGGCGACCCAACTCATTGAGCTGGCCGGCCCAGGGGCGATGTTCCTCTTCATCGCAGGCGCGCACCTGTTGCTTATCCTCTTCGGCTTCTATCGTATGGGCAAACGCGAAGGGCGGCAGCCGACGGCGCCCTATCGCTACACGCCACGCACCTCCATGGTGCAGACCCGTCTACAGAAGGACCAGCCGAAGGCGACGTCCGCCCAGCCCGAAGAAATGCCCGGACAGCGCTAGCCGGCGGCTCTTGCCTTTGCCCGTCGCGCCGTCCCCCGAAAGGAGACCGCCGTGAAGCTCTATTTCTCGCCCACCTCGCCCTTTGTGCGGAAGGTCATGCTCGTTCTCTATCTGCGCAACCTGGTGGGCCAGGTGCAGCTGATCACGGCGGCGGGCACGCCGCTCGAGCCGAACAAACTGGTGGTGGGCGCCAATCCGGTCGGTAAGATCCCCGCGCTCGAGACGGACAGCGGCGCGGTGCTGGCGGATAGCAAGGTGATCACGCGCTATCTCGACAAGCTCTCGGGCGGTGGCCTCTATCCGAGTGACGACAGCGAGTTCGCAGTGCTGACGCGCGAGAGTATGGCCGATGCGATCATGGAGGCGGGGATCCTGGCGGTCTATGAGACGCGCCTTCGCCCCGAGGCGCATCGTCTCTCGAACATGATCGATGCCTACACCTCGAAGATCACCCGGATGGTGAAGGCCTTCGAGGCCGAGGCGGATGCGATCACCAAAGAGCCGGTGACGATCGATCAGATCGCACTGGCCTGCGCCTTCGGCTACCTCGATTTCCGCTTCCCCGGCCTGCCCTGGCGCGGCGATGCGCCGAAGGTGGCGGCCTGGTTCGATGAGTATCGTGAGACACCGGCGATGCTGCATACCGCGCCCAAAGGCTGAGGCGACGGGTGACAGGTCTGCCCTGGGCTGAGATGGCGACGGCCTGGGCGGTCTTTGCCGGGAACATCCTCAGCCCTGGGCCCAATGTCTTCAACACGATTGCCATCGCGCTCGGCTCCGGGCGCCGGGTCGCGCTGGCGGTCGTGCCGGCCATCGCCATCGGGGTGACGATCTGGGCCTCTGCCGCGATCCTTGGTGCCGTCGTCGCCTTTCACGCGCTGCCTTGGTTGCCGCTGGCGCTGACGGCCCTCGGCGCGACGCTGCTCCTGATCTTTGCCCGCCGCTACGCCTTGGCCGCGCTCAACTGGCACCAGGAGGGTGCCGCCGAGGGGCGCTTGATGACCGCTCGGGATGCCTTCGTCCTCACCCTCGGGGTGCTGGCGGCCAATCCGAAGGCGCTGACGACCTGGCTCATCCTCGTCGGCATCTTCCCGGCAGGCGAGGCGACGATGCCCGCGATCGTCATCATGATCATCGGCTCGGCCATCGTGGCGAGCGCCGGGCATGCCGCCTATGCGCTTGCCTTCTCCACCCGGGCGGCTGCCGCAGCCTATGCCCGCGCCGGCCGCTGGATCACCGCCGGCGTCGCGCTTTTCTTCACGGGCCTCTCCCTCACGCTATGGTTCCGCGTGGTCACCGCCCTTTTGAGCTGAGCGCTATTCTGCGGCCACTGTCCCCCGGACGCTCTGCAGCGCCTCCCAGAGCTTAAGCGGCGTGTAAGGCGTCTCAAGCGTGCCGCGATAGCCGGCGCGCCACAGCGCATCGAGGACGGCCAGCGCACCGGCCGGAATGCCGCCGACGCTCCCTGCCTCCCCCGCCCCCTTCACACCGAGCGGATTGCTCTCGGTCGGGATCTCTTCGAAAGCGAGCTCGAAGAACGGCACATCGCCCGCGCGCGGCATGGTGTAGTCCATGAAGCTGCCGGTCACGGGCTGGCCCGTCTCCGCATCCCAAACGGCGCCCTCGCCCAACACTTGGCCGAGGCCCTGGACGACCCCGCCATGCACCTGACCGGTCACCAGCATCGGGTTAATCATGCGGCCGAAATCATCGACGATGGTGTAGCGCAGGATCTCGACCTGGCCGGTCTCGGGGTCGAGCTCGGCCTCGCAGATGTGGCAGCCGTTCGGGAAGGTGGTGTTGCGCTCGTTCACATCCGCCTCTGCGCGCAGACCGCCCGCCGCCACGGCAACGGCCGCAAGATCCACCGACCGGTCCGTTCCCGCGATCCGGTAGGCCGCGTTCGGCGCATCAAATTCGATATCGCCAACGGCGGCCTCCAGCATCTCCGCCGCGTGCTCCATACCGGCATCGCGCAGGCGCCCGGCCGCCACCGGCAGGACCTGGCCCGCTTTCACGGCCGAGCGCGATCCGCCCGTGCCGCCACCGCCCGGCAACATGTCGCTGTCGCCGCCCAACACCTTGATCCGCTCGATCGGCAGGCCGAGCGTCTCGTGGGCGATCTGGGCCCAGGCGGTCTCATGGCCCTGTCCGGAGGCTTGCGTGCCGATGCGAATGTGCAGCTCAGCAGTCGCTGCGCTCTCGCCCGCCAGCACGAAGCTCGTGTGCTCGATCGGGCCACCGCCTGTGCGCTCGAAGTAATAGGCGATGCCGATGCCGCGCTTGCGCCTGCGTGCCTCGGCCTCGGATGCGCGCGCCTCGAAGCCGGCATAATCTGCCTGCTCCAGCGCCTGATCCAGGATGCGGGTGGAATCGAGGCTGTCGAAGGTCATGCCCCCGGCCGTGGGATAGGGGACCTGTTCGGCCGTCACGAGGTTTTTCCGCCGGAATGCCGCCCGGTCCTCTCCAAAGGCCCGCGCCGCCGCCTCGATGAGCCGCTCCGTGACATAGATCGTTTCCGGCCGACCGGCGCCGCGATAGGCATCGGTCGGTGGCGTGTTCACGAAGGCGCCGCGCACACGACAATGCATGGCCGCGATATCGTACATCCCGCCCAGCAGGGGCGCCGAGAAGATCGTGTGGACGGCCGCGCCCATCGAGGAGAAGGTCGCGCCGATGCCCGAGATGCTGTCCATCCGGATCGCCGTGCAGCGCCCCGTCGCATCGAAAGCGCCCTCCACGGTGCAGCGCAGATCGCGCCCCTGTGCGTCGGAGAGGAACGATTCGCTGCGGGAGCCGATCCACTTCACCGGCTGGCCCAGATCCTGCGCGGCGAGGGCACAGAGACCGTATTCCGGATGGTCCATCAGCTTCATGCCGAAGGCGCCGCCCACATCGCTCGTGTGCACGCGCACTTGGCTCGGCTCGACGCCTAAGGATTTGGCGATCTTGGCGCGGATCCCGAAGACACCCTGGCTCGAAGACCAGACCTCCCAGCGCCCCGGCCCGTCCCCCGCGGCCTCATAGCGCACGTTGATCGCCCGCGGCTCGAGGGAGGCGACGACCACCCTCTGGTTGAGCACCGGCGTCCGCACGATTTTGTGTGCGGCCGCGAAAGCCGCCTCAACCGCCGCTTCGTCGCCACATTCCCAGGCGTAGGCGCAATTACCGGGGACGGTGTCGTAGAGTTGCGGCGCCCCGTCGGCGAGGGCGGCCGCCGGATCCGTGACCGAGGCAAGCTCGTCGATCTCTACCTCAATGGTTTCGGCGGCTTCTTCGGCCTGAGCCCGCGTTGCCGCCACGACAAAGGCAATCGGTTGGCCGACGAAGCGGACCCGATCCTCGGCCAGGTGCGGTAAGGAAACATTAGCAATCTCAGTATCCAGCGGCGCTTCGCTGCGAAGAGGCGTGAGCCTTTGCTCGATATCGCTATGGGTCCAGACGAGATGGACGCCCGGCATCTCCTTTGCGGCGCTCGCATCAACGGAAATGATACGACCATGCGCATAAGGAGAGCGTAGCAGCGCGGCATGCAGTTGGCCCGGTAGCGAGAGGTCGTCCACGTAACGTCCTTCGCCACGCAAAAGCCTCAAATCCTCTACACGGTGCACGTGCTGGCCGATTCCGAATTTCATGGCTGGTCCCTCTTGGTCGCTTGGGCGGCACAGTGGGTTCGTATGCGTGCCGGTCAAGTGATGTGCGACTGGAAAAGGCTGTGTTGTGCTGCTAGTTTAGCAGCCGACCTTAGAGCCAGAGTGGGGGCTCTGCGGAGAATCGACGTCGACCGGGGGGCTGGTTGGCGGGTATGAACTCGAGGGTGGTTGGACGTGTTTAAAGACGACCGCATGATCTCAATCCTTAGCGCCATCGTGCTGATGCTCGCCATCGGCACGCTCGTGCAGCGGCAGGATCTGTTGTCCGACCTCTTTGGGGACTCTGAACCAGACGATCTGGCGCTGGTCAGCGATGAAATCAGTGTGTCGCCGGATACGCTCACGCGCGTGGATGTGCTCGAGAACGACACAGGTCTGCCGGACGACGCGGCCGAGCGGCTCGAGGCCGTCGGTCAGCCCGGATGTGGGCGCGTCTTTGTGCAAGCCGGCGCGATCCAATTCTTGGCTGAGAATGACTGCGAGGCGGTGCAGCAATTTCAGTACGGGATCGCTGGGCTCGAAGCGGATCCGGGGGTCGTTACCGTCCGCGTGATCGGCGCGACGGGCATTCGGAACGCGCCGGAGCCTTCGCATGGCGGCGGCATTGCCCTGACGGCGCCGCGCCCGGCCGGTGGCGAAGCGGTGAGTGTGGACAGCAAGGCTTTGGTGGTCGCCGACGATACCGCGCCAGCCCGGCCGCTGCCGACGATCAATGTGCCGAGTGCCGCGACCCAGCCCGTCGCGCCCGTGCCGGATCAGACGGAACTCGCGGCTGCCCCTCGTCCCGCCGCACCAGGCCCGAGCAATCCGCGCCCGATCGCCTCCCAACCCTCGGTGCCTGGATCGGCGGCAGCGCCAGGTCTCGCAGCACCGAGCCTGCCGCGGTCTGGCCTTGGCGGTGGGCTCGCTCTGGCCGACACATCGCCGACGATCGGAACGTCGCGGGCACCGTCGGCGCCGATTTCCTCCGGCGCCATTGGGGCATCGAGCGCACCCTCGGTGCCGACGATCGGTGGTCTGGGCGCCCCGTCTGCCCCCTCTGCTCCTGGGGGCGTGGCGATCAGTGCGCCTGCGCCAAGCGTGCCTGGCGGTGGCAGCCAGCTTGCCCTTGCTCAGCCGCCCAGCCCTGCGTCGCCAAGCATCGGGCGGTCGTCGCCGGCTCCCGCCACGCCTGGGCCCGCCAGCCCGTCGGCTCCTTCCGCGACTGGTGGGGCGACTGGTCCTGCGGCACCGTCGATCGGCGGTCTGTCTTCGCCGAGCGTGCCGTCTTCCGGTTTTCCGTCGCCGAGTGGACCATCATCGCCTGCCGCGCCAACGATTGGAACGGCGCCCTCGGGCTCCGGGTCGGGGCCGTCGATTGGGGCGCCCGCGGCTCCCTCTGCGCCGCGTATCGACACGCGGACCCTGATCGCCAACGCGCCGGAGCCCACGGCGCCTGCAGGGATCGGCGGTGGGCTGAGCGTGCCGTCGGCTGGCGGCTCTGGTGCGGCTGCGAGCCTGGCCAGTCGCGAGCAATCGGTTGCGCCGACCGTGCCGGGTCATGGAGGTGCGCCGCAGCCGGGCTCGATCCGGCCTCAGGCGACGCCGACCCTGGCGCTCGCGCGGGTTGAAGTGCCGACGCAGATCGCAGCACCCAGCCGCGATGCTGGCGAAACGCTGGAACTCGCCGGTGTAGAGGAGAACGCCGAGACGACGCGGACCTCCAACCTGAGCGTCGGATCCGTCGCCACCGGCGGGGCGGCCGTGGCCTTCGCAGCACCGACCTCCGGCCTGCGGGACCTGATGGAGTTGCGCGACACCATGTCGGCGATCCCGCTGATCGATACGACCGGCCCGGACGCTTTGGTGCGCCCCGACCTGCGGGTGGGCCAGCCCGGGCTGGAGATCGGCGCCCTCTCGCCCAACGATGTGATCGAGCCGCTGCCGGGCCGCCGTCCGGATGCCGTGCGTCCGGAGGCAGACCAGGCGCTGCCGGAGGATGTGGAGATCGCAGCGCTGCCGCGTGGTGAGCTGGCCTGCGTCGTGCCGCCGTCGATCACGCTCGACGTGGCGTCGGCCGGTGAGACGCTACTGATGATCACCTCGCCCTGCCATGCGGACAGCGTGGCGGAGCTCAGCTACCACGACATGCGTTTCGGCGTGCGGATCGACCGCACGGGCCGTGGCGAGATCAAGATGCTCGGCTTCGAGACCTCGAGCGACGCCACCCTCGTCTTCGCCGATGATGAGACGCTGGAGTTCAGCGTGCCCTTCACTGGCGTCGAGCGTGCCGAGCGTGTGGCTCTGACGTGGGACGCCCCGATCCTCCTCGGCCTGCATGCCGTCGAGTTCGGGTCGGACTATGAGACAGATGGCCATGTCCGGACGGATATGACCCGCGACTTCCGCAGCGTGCGTCGCCGCGGCGGGGGGTACATGACCGTGTTCACACCCATCGAGGGCGTCGGCGACCATGTGCAGATCTATTCGCACTGGGTCCGCCGGGGCGGGAAGACGGGTGTCGTGAAGATGTATGTTGATTTCACCAGCCGCCATCGTGATCGTCTGCCTGCAGCCTGTGGGCGCGGCGAGCACGCGCGGCCGAGCTTCTCGATCATCCGCAGTTCGCGGGGTCGGGTCGAGGAACCGAACACGCGCCGCTTGGGTGCGATCGCGTGCGATGATGTTGCGGAGAAAGAGGGTGACGATCCACTGATCGGCGCCGCGGTCCGCGACATCATTATCTCGCAGCGCTGAGGGGCGCTGTTTCTGAGGGAGTGTAATTGAGGGGATGATGATGCTCACCGATCTAAAGCGGCTAAGCACCGCATTAGTGCTGACCTGCGCTACCAGTCTTTCCGCCACCGCTGCCTTCGGACAGTCCACGGCGATCACCTTGACGTCGCTCGACGGGGCGACGGCGCTGAACGGCGAACTCATCGAGTTCGACGGCGCCGCCTACACCATCGCCACCAGCCTCGGCACGCTCAACATCGCCGCCTCGCAGGTGACCTGCGATGGCCCGGGATGTCCGGTGGATGAGCTCTTCGGTGCGGAGTTCGGCGTCTTCGGCTCCAACACCATCGGCGCTCAGCTGATGCCGGCGCTGGTCGAGGGCTATGCCTTCTCGCTGGACGCGGATTTCGAGCGCGAGCTGTCGGCCACCGACAATGAAAGCACGCTGCGCATCGTGCACCCGGACGGGCGCCAGATGGCGACGATCGATCTAAAGGCCCATGGCTCGGAGATGTCGTTCGACGGTCTCGCAGCGGGTCAGGCTGCCCTGGGCATGTCCGCCCGTGCTGCGCGTGACAGCGATATGGAGAAGCTCGCGGCCGTCGGTATCGGCGATTTGCGCGAGACGCCGAATGAGAACGTCATCGCCCTCGATGGCCTGATCGTCATCGTGCACCCGAACAACCCGCTCGCCTCGCTGAGCTTGGTTGAAATCGCCGATATCTTCGCGGGCGAGATCACCAACTGGTCGGAGGTCGGCGGCCTCGACGTCGACATCAACGTCTACTCGCGCGATGTCGCCTCGGGTACGTTCGATACCTTCCGCTCGCTGGTGCTGCGCCCCAACGGGCTGGATATCAGCACGGACGCGGAGCAGTTCGAGGACAACGCACTCCTCTCGGACTCGGTTGCGAACGATCTGGCCGGCATCGGCTTCACGGGCGTGGCCTACGAGCGGGCCTCCAAGACCCTGGCGCTGCGCCTCGACTGCGGGATCGTCGCCCGCCCGTCGACCTTCGCCATGAAGACGGAAGAGTACCCGCTCAGCCGCCGTCTCTATCTCTATGAGAACCCGCAGATCGCCTCGGCCCACACCGGCAACCTCGTCGACTTCGCGATGTCGGATGAGGCGCAGCCGCTGATCGAGGATGCGGGCTTCGTGTCGCTGCGCACCGAGACCCGCCCGCTCTCCGAAGAGGGCGAGCGCATCATCTACACGATGACGGGTGAGGAAGAGTTCTCGCTGCCGCTGATGCGGGAGATGCTGACCGAGCTGCGGACTGCTGAGCGCCTAAGCCTCGCCTTCCGGTTCACCCCGGGCTCCTCGCGCCTCGATCCGAAGTCGCTCCGTGAAGTTCAGACCCTGGCGCAGCGCATTGCTGCGGGTGAGTTCGTCGGCCGTGAGATCATCCTCGCCGGCTTCACCGACTCGATCGGCCAGTTCGATCTGAACCGCGCTTTGGCCATCCGCCGCGCACAGGGTGTGCTGCAGGAGATCCTGGCCATCACCGGCCCGGAAGTGCTGAGCCGTTCGCCGGTTCTGGTGCAGGGCTACGGTGAGCTGACCCCGGTTGGCTGCAACGACAACTTCGCCGGCCGCTTTGCCAACCGCCGCGTGGAAGTCTGGGTGCGCGAGGTCGCGGTCCAGTAACCCTCAGGTTCGCCGTCGGGCCCAGGCCCGTCGGCACGGCTAATCATGCGCGCGCCCCGCTCTTTGCCTGCGGGGCGCGTTCGTGTTTCATGGGGTGGAAAAAACTACGGAGAACCCCATGACCAGAGATGTCGTGATCGTCGACGGCGCGCGCACGCCGATCGGCAGCTTCCTTGGCGCCCTCTCGAGCCTGCCGCCCACCGAAACGGCAACCCATGTGGCCAAAGCCGCGCTCGAGCGCTCGGATGTGGCGCCGGATCGTGTGGGCCATGTGGTCATGGGCCATGTGATCAATACCGAGCCGCGCGACATGTACCTCAGCCGCGTTGCCGCCATCGGCGCCGGCATCCCGGACACGACGCCGGCGATGAACGTGAACCGCCTCTGTGGCTCAGGGGCGCAGGCCGTGGTCTCCGCACTTCAGGCGGTCGCCATGGGCGATGCGGATTACGCGATGGCCGGTGGTGCGGAGGCAATGTCGCGGAGCCCGCATGCCATGCAGATGCGCACGGGTCAGAAGATGGGCGATACCGGGATGGTCGACATGATGATCGGCGCGCTCAGCTGCCCCTTTGGCACCGGCCACATGGGCGTCACCGCGGAGAACGTCGCCGCCGAGCATCAGATTTCGCGAGCCGATCAGGATGCCTTTGCGCTCGAGAGCCAGAAGCGCGCGGGCGTTGCCATGGCCGAGGGGCGCTTTGCCGGCCAGATCGCGCCGGTGACGGTGAAGTCTCGCAAGGGCGACATCGTGGTCGATACCGATGAGCATCCGAAGCCTGCCACCACGGCAGAAGACCTCGCCAAACTGCGCACCGTTTTTCGCAAGGACGGCACGGTCACGGCCGGCAATGCGTCCGGCATCAACGATGGGGCGGCCGCGCTGATCCTTGCCGATGCCGAGACGGCGGCGGCCGAGGGCAAGACCGCGCGTGCACGCGTGCTCGGTTACGCCCATGCCGGTGTGCGCCCGGAGGTCATGGGTCTTGGCCCCATCCCCGCCGTCACGAAACTGCTCGAGCGCCTCTCGCTCACAACCGCCGATTTCGACGTGATCGAGAGCAATGAGGCCTTTGCCGCGCAGGCCTGCGCGGTCAATCGCGGCCTTGGGCTCGATACGGAGAAGGTGAACCCCAATGGCGGTGCGATCGCTCTTGGCCACCCGATCGGCGCGACAGGGGCGATCCTCGTGCTGAAGTGCCTGGCAGAGCTTGAGCGCACCGACACCAAGCGCGGCCTGATCACCATGTGCATCGGCGGGGGCCAGGGGATTGCACTCGCTGTCGAGCGCGGCTGACGTCGTCCGGCGCTGGCTTGCCCGGCCAGCGCCGCCCTACGCCGAGGCCCGCTCCTGAACTTTCAGCGCCAGGTCTTGATTGATCAGCCCGTCGAACCGTTCGCGGAGCAGCGGGCGCCGCGCGAGAAGCTTGCGCAGCGCCTCCCGTTCCCAGGACACATAGCGCACCCCGCTGCGCACGCGGACCGTGGCGCTGGCCGGACTGTCCGTGAGCAGCGAGATCTCGCCGATAAAGCTCGGCGCCGCGCTTTTGATGCACCAGGTCCCCTTCTCGATCTCGATGGACCCGCTGGTGACGAAGTAGAGATGCGTCGGCTTCTGCCCCTCTCGGGTCAGCACCATCTCTGCATCGGCCGCGTGATGGACCCCGATCTGCATGAGGCGGCGAAACTCGCCCGGTGCCATGGGGGAGAAGCGGCGGAAGAGATCGAGCTGGCTGCCTGCAATGCCAAAGACCATCCGGTCGCGCAGGAGCGCGAGCGTCATCCCCGCGTTCGCAGCGCCCATGGCCAGCGCCCAATAGAAGGCCTCCCAGAGGGGCTCGGCCGGGAACAAGTAGTAATAGGCGCCGTAGAAAACTGTCCCGATCAGGAGCAATAGCCTGAGCCAGAGCTGATCGCGGATCAGATAGCCTGCCACCTGGGTGAGGGCGGCCAAGTGAACCAAGAACGCCCAATCGGTGAGGCCCATAACGTCACTCTCCCACGCTTCGTGGGTCATTGGTGGACGCTAGGGAAGGGCGATGGCAAGAGTTCCACGGCTCAAAGATTGCCGATGTGACGTGTGCCGAGGGTGCCGGAGGGAGCACGGCCTGCGAAGTAGAGCGCCTGCCCGCTGTTGACCTCGCCCGGACGCCAGCGCACCCGGTCGATCCGGCGCCCCTCGGCATCCTTCAGCGTCAGGATGTCCTCGCTGTTCGAGAGGCGAAGCTCGCCCAGCGTATCGCCCATCAACCGTTTGGCGGCCCCCGGCTGGACCCGACCCGAGAGCGTCACCTCTGCGCGATTGTCCGAGAGCGTCCAGCGGGTCAGATCCATGGTGCGTCCTTCGAGATTGAGGATGCTCACCCATTCACGCCCCCGGTCGGAGCCCGAGGGGTTCGGCATGGCGCCGGCGATAAAGACGTCGATCTCCTCATCCGCGATGATCAGGCGCGGCTCGGTCTCTGCCGTCATGTCAGAGGGGCGGTCGACGGGGATGTTCTCGGGGAGCACCTGAATATCGAGCGCTTCCTTTTTGGCGAGGTTGGCCGGTGTTTCGTAGAAGAGCAGCGGGTTGCGATCCGCGACCACTTCCGGAAATTCGAGCCCGGTCAGATGCTCGATCTCGGCAATCGTCGTCTGATAGGTCTGACGATCCACCCGGTTGCGCCCCTGCCAATCGGCCATCGAGGCCTGGTCCTGGGGCACGTTGAAGGCGCGCACCTCGAATTCGCGGTTCTTATTGGTGAAGCAGACGACCTTGAAGAAGGCGGCCGGTACCTCCGCGGGACGTCGCATCTCCGGCACGACGAACAGCGGATCGTCCCCATAGATCGGGCCGGAGAAGACGCTGATCCGATCGTCATCATCGTCCATGAGATCCTGCACCCAGTCCTCCAGGTCCAACCATTCGTCCTGGTTGAAACTGTCGAACTGCAGGCAGGCGTTGGTGTAGAACATCGTGCTGTCGGAGGCCTGTTTGGCCTCCCGCGTGCTCGCGCCATGGGCGGCGGAGGAGCGGCGCGCGATATGGCCGCGATCCCAGCGATTGTTCCGATAGTAGGCGTTGTCGAGCTGGTTCTCCGCCCCGATCACCGTGTCGATGTTCCAGCCGCTGCGCTTCACCTGGCGAAGTTCTGCCTGATTGATGTTGAGCGCCGCGAAGATGGGAGAGCGTAACCGGCTGTGCATCGCGATAGAGTAGTTGATGTAGTCGCGATAGGAGCCGTCGCGCAGGCCATCGACGCGCAGCACATGGCCGTCGAGCCTCATTGAAAAGCCAGGAAGCGGCACAGGCGTCTGCAGAAAATTCTCATCATATCCGGGCATGAGCCGTCTCCCTTACGCGACTGGTCTTGGGAGAGACCGTAAACTTTCGATACGATAAGACTGCAGCGTCCGTCACATTCTGCCGGGGCGCTGGCCGGTCGTCAGAGTTCTGCCAGGCGGTAGAGCGCGGCGGGGGCCTCCAGACCGTCGAGGGGGATCGTGCCGGCGGATGTCCAGCGCCGGCTCGCGGCATCGACGACGGCTTGCTCGGCCAAAACCGCATGGCCAAGCCGCTTGGTTGCTGCTTCGATCCGCTGGGCGCGGTTCACCGCTGTGCCGATACCTGTGAAGGCCAGCCGTGTGGGCACACCGATGTTGCCCATCATGACATCGCCGAGGGCGAGCCCAACGCCGAAGTGGAGCGGCGCGTCACCGGGCGTGCCGTCGCGCAGGGCCGCTTTGTGGCGGGTCAGAGCGTCGTTGAGCGCGCTCTCTGCCCGAGCCACGGCGCCCGCCGGACCCTCCGCGCCGATGCGGAACCCTGCAAGAACCCCATCGCCGATGAAGGTCAGGATCTCGCCACCCGCCTCGATCACCGGCTCTGCGGTACAGGCATAATAGAGATTGAGGAGGGCGAGATAGTCGCCTGCCGCCATCTGATCCGAGAGCCGCGTCGAGCCGCGCAGATCTGAGAACCAGAGGACAGCGGGGATCACCGCGCCGTCACCCAGCCGAATGTCGCCCGCCAGCACGCCGTGACCGGCCGTTGGGCCCAGATAGGCCGTCGCGAGATTGCCGAGGATGCGGCGCTGGAGCGAGGCATGCACCGCCACGGCGAGCGGGCGACGGAGGCGTTCGAGCGCGGCCAGATCGCTCGGCGTAAACCCGTTCGGACGTGACGTCGCCCAGCTCGCGATCATGCCGGTCTTGCCGCCGAGAGCGCCGGCCACCTCACCCACCCGAAAGACGGCCGCCGTGATCACGTAATCCGTCATCCCCTCAGCCGCGAGATCATGGAGAACGGGAAAGTCGAGCAGTTGATCGGGCCCGGTCAGGCGGCGACGAAACGGGATCATCCCTTTGAGATGGACATGAGCGAAGGGGCTCTCCATCCAGCGCGGGCTTCCGACGACCGAGTGATCGTATTGGGTCAGCTTGGTCTCTTCACCCTGCTTCCACACCACCTCTTCCGAGGCAAAGAGCGGATGCAGGATGAGCCAGGTGAGCACCGTCCGCTCGACCGGAACGCCGATGCTCCTGAGACGGGTGCAGAGCTCATCGAAGAGTGTCAGGGGATCTGGATCTTCGAGCGCGCGCCCGAGGAGCCAGTCCCCGATCTCATCGACAAGCGGCGCCTGGGTCATGCGCTGCCGGCAAAGCGGGCGGCCATGGCGTCCCGGTCCTCATCGGTGATCTTGGCGAACAGGTTCTCCGGCACCGAAAAGGCTTGTCCCGCCGGGAGCGCCTCGAGCGCTGTGCTCAGATCCTCAGGCCAGGCCATCGCCGCGCTCTCCGCTCCGAAGGCGCGCAGGATCGCGTCCGAGGCATCCGGGATAAAGGGGCGCGAGAGGATGGCGTAGAGCCTGACGAGGTTGAGCGCATAGCGGACCGTGGCCGCGGCCGCCGCCGGATCGGTCTTGATCGTCGCCCAGGGTGCGGCCTCCTGAAGGTACTCGTTGCCGAGCACCCAGATCGCCCGCAACTCCGCCGTTGAGCGGCGGATCTCGATCGCCTCGAAATGCCCTTCATAGGCGCGAAGCCGGGCCTCGAGAGCCGCCGTCACTGCATGTTCGCGCGGGCCATAGGCACCGTCGGGTACCACCTCGCCAAACTTCGAGCGGCAGAACTTCGTGATCCGGCTGACGAAGTTGCCGAGCACATCGGCCAGATCCTTGTTCACGCCGCCCTGGAACGTCTCCCACGTGAAGTCGCTATCCGCGCTCTCTGGAGCATTCGACAGGAGCCACCAGCGCCAGTAGTCCGACGGCAGCAAGTCGAGGGCCCGATCCATGAAAACGCCGCGCCCTTGCGAGGTCGAGAACTTACCGCCGTCATAGGTCAGCCAATTGAAGCCCTTGATGTAGTTGACGAGCTTCCAGCTTTGGCCGTTGCCCACTTCGTTTGCGCCCATGATCGTCACGGGGAAACTGAGTGTGTGGAACGGGATGTTGTCCTTGGCCATGAACTCGACGTAGCGGACGTCCTCGGCGCCGCGGTCCTCGCGCCACCAGCGCTCCCAGGCTGCATCGTCCTGACCCGTGGCATCCGCCCATTCGGCGGTGGCGGCGATATAGGCGATGGGCGCATCGAACCAGACGTAGAAGACCTTGCCCTCCATGCCCGGCCAGGGATCAGTCCCGCGCTTGACGGGGATGCCCCAGTCCAGATCGCGGGTGATCGAGCGGTCCTGCAGACCGTCGCCATCGTCGAGCCATTTCTTGGCGATGGAGGTTGTCAGGATCGGCCAATCCGCCTGCCCGTCGATCCAAGCGCGCAGCCGTTCGCGCATCCGGCTCTGCCGCAGGTAGAGATGGCGGGTGCTGCGGACCTCAAGATCCGTCGCCCCCGAGATCGCCGAGCGCGGATTGATGAGATCCGTCGGCTCGAGCTGCTTGGTGCAATTCTCACACTGATCCCCACGGGCGCGGTCATAGCCGCAGTTGGGACAGGTGCCTTCCACATAGCGATCGGGCAGGAAGCGCCCGTCGGTGGGAGAGAAGATCTGACGCTCGTCCACCTCCTCAATCAGCCCGGCATCGGCGAGCCGACCCGCAAACTCCTGGGTCAGCGCATGATTGCGCGCTGAGGAGGAGCGGCCGAAATGATCGAAGGACAGCTGAAAGCCGGCACCAAGACGCTTCTGCGTCTCATGCATCTCCGCACAGTACTCAGCGACCGACTGCCCGGCCTTCGCTGCGGCCAGCTCCGCCGGCGTGCCATGCTCATCCGTTGCGCAGATCAGCAGCACCTCATGGCCCCGCGCCCGCATGTACCGCGCATAGGCGCAGGAGGGCAGCATCGAGCCGACGAGATTGCCGAGATGCTTCACACCGTTGATATAGGGCAGGGCTGAGGTGATGAGGACGCGGGCCATGGTGTTCCGGTTCCAACAATGGGGCGGGTTCGCGGAGTTGCGTCTATATCCTGGCCACCGTCCTCGGGCAAAGGGCGCGGGTGCGCTATCGATCTGGTCAGCACAACAGGCGCGACGATATGATACCGGTGCTCGTGGGGGCACATCTGCTAGATCACCCACAATCGACGAACGGAGGGGCGTGTGCAGGACGGTCCGACATTTCTGACCCGGCTCGCAGTCGCCAAGATGGCCGGCTTGATGATCGGGCTTGTGGGCTTCGTCCTGATCCCGGTGATCGCGCCAGGGGCCTCGGACGTCGCGCGCTGGGGCGTCTTGTTCTGGTATCCGACGATGGGTGCCGTCATCGCCATGCTCGAGGTGCTGGAGAATGAGGGCGCCCTGCCTTGGCGGGTGCCATGGTGGGTGCGCGGTGCGTTGGTTGGAGCCTGGTTCAACCTGTTGATCGCCATGCTCGGCGATGCCTTCATGCGGGAGTTTCTGGAGAGCCTCTTCGGCGCGGATAGCGCGCTTGCAACGCCCTTCCTTTTTGTGCCCGAAGGGGCAGTGGCGGGTGCGATCATCGGCTATCTTGTGATGCGGTTCGGTGGAGAAGGGCGCGGGATCCAGGACGACTGATCGCCGCGTCCGCGCAGGGGCAGACCTGGATCGCGCCAACGCCGCGCCCTCTCGGCATCACCCGGGGACCCTGATGAAGAAGCTTGCGCTCGCGCTCTACAGGGCTCTCCTCCGTCTCTATCCGCTCAACGCCGGCCTCACCCCACTCAGCTTCAATTCGGTTACCGACTGGATGCTCTCGGATTTGCGGGGGCCGGTGCACGCAAGCATGCGCGATGGCCTCGTGATCGAGACGGATCCGCATGACCACGACGGCCGCGTCCTCTTCCTCTTCGGCTCCTGTGATTTCAAAGTGACGACGGCAGTGACGTCCATGCTCTCGGAGGGGGACGTCCTGCTCGACATCGGCGCCAATCACGGCACGATCGGGCTGGCGGCGCGGCATAGCGTGGGCGGGACAGGCGAGGTTCACCTCTTCGAGCCCCAGCCCCATCTGGCCGATATCCTGGAGACGGCCGTTGCATCGGCAGGGGTGGAGAGGGTTTTTGTTCATCGTCTCGCGCTCTTTGACCGCGACGATGAGCTGACGATGCACCGCGCCCCCCAGCACAGCGGGCGGGGCACGCTGATCGATCGAACCGATGCGCCCGAGTTCGACACCATGATCACCGTCACCGCACGAGAAACCGGGCCCTACCTCGCCGATCTGCTGCGGGGCCGGCGCTTTGGCGCGAAGCTGGATGTGGAGGGGGCGGAGGCCGCAGTGCTGCCGGGGCTGTTCGCCCAACCCAATCTCGCCTTCTGTGTCTTCGAGGGCGTGGGACAGCAGGCGGATCTATTTGCGCTCTTCACCCAACAGGGCTTCGTCATCTATGGCTTAAATCGCCACCCCGTGCGGTTCGGCTTGACGCGGATCGACAGGGTCGCGGACATGAAGCGCTTCCACGACTTCGCCGCTGTTCCACGGGATCAGATCGAGGGCGGCGGAAAGACGGCGGTCGGGCGTGCCATCGCCCGATACGCAAGATAGCGGAGGGCTGAACCATCGCTGGCGCGCCTGGCATTGACCCGCTTCTCTCGGGGGCTGTCGTCTTTCTCGGCGCCTCGGTCGTTGCCGTGCCGATCTTCAAGCGCCTCGGGCTGGGCTCGGTGCTTGGCTATCTGGCGGCGGGCACGCTCATCGGGCCGCATGTGCTCGGCCTGGTCTCGGACGTCGATGGGGTGCGCAGCGCCGCCGAATTCGGCGTCGTGCTCCTGCTCTTCGTGATCGGTCTGGAACTACAGCCAAGGCGGCTTTGGCGATTGCGACTCGAGATTTTTGGCCTCGGGTTGGCGCAAGTGGTGGCGACCTCGATCCTCCTGGCCACCAGCATGTGGTTGACCGCACCGATCAGCTTACCTGCCGCCATCGCCCTTGGCGCAGCGCTTGCCTTGTCGTCCACAGCCTTTGCGGTCCAGCTGATGCGCGACCGGGGGGAGTTGACGACGCGCCATGGGGATCGGGCCTTTGCGATCCTGCTCTTCCAGGACCTCGCCATCGTGCCGCTCCTGGCGATGACGTCCTTTCTCGGCAGCACTGGGGCGGATGAGAGCACGACGCCTTGGCAGGATGTGGGGATCGGGCTTGGGGCGGTGGCAGCGCTGCTCGTCATCGGGCGCTATGGTCTGCCCCCGCTCTTTCGCATCATCGCGCTGACCCGCACGGATGAGATCTTCACGGCCGCCGCCCTGCTCGTCGTCGCGACAGCGGCGATGGCGATGCAAGCGGCGGGGCTTTCCATGGCGCTTGGCGCCTTCCTTGCCGGCGTGCTGCTGGCCGAAAGCGAGTTTCGCCATCAGCTCGAGGCCGATATCGAACCCTTTCGCTCGCTCTTTCTCGGGCTCTTTTTCATGTCGGTGGGCATGGCTGTGGTCTGGGGCGTCGTTGCGGAATGGTGGTGGTTGGTGCTGCTCGGCGCCCTCATCCTCTACGCGGGCAAGGCCGTGTTCCTGGTCCTGCTGACCATGGCGACCGGGTCGAGCCGGGTGGAGGCGATCCGCATTTCGGCACTCCTTGGCCAAGGGGGGGAGTTCGGTTTCGTGATCCTCGGCTTAGGCACGGCGACAGGCCTGTGGGACGCGGAGGTCGCCACCGTGATCTCGGGTATCATCGTGCTGACGATGGTGATGACACCGCTCGCGATCAAACTGGCCGATCGGCTGACCCATGAGCCAGCGGGCATGGATGGGATCGACCGGGTCGAGGATGTGGAGGAGACGGCGCCGGTGATCGTCGCCGGGTTCGGTCGCTTTGGCCAGGTGGTGGCGCGCATCCTGAAGCTGCGCGGCTATGACGTGATCCTGATCGACAACGACCCTGAGCGGATCCGAATCGCGGAGACCTTCGGGAACAAGGTCTTCTTTGGCGATCTCCGGCGGTCGGACGTCTTGCACATGGCGGCGGCGGGTGAGGCGCGGGCGATTTTTCTCTGTGGCGATGACAGCAAGGCAATTGCGAAGGCTCTGGAGAAGCTGCGCGCGCGCCTGCCCGGCACGCCGATCTTCTGCCGTGCCTCCGATCGGTTCGAGCAGACGCGGCTCGAGAAGCTGGGGGCGGCAGGTGTGGTGCGGGAGACCTTCGAGAGCGCGGTGGTTCTCAGCCGCATGGCGCTCGAGAGCCTGGGCGATGCCCAGGCAGCCGACGAGTTGATCGAGGAGTTCCGCAAGCGCGATCTGCAGCTTCTGGCGCTGCAAGAGCAATATGGCGTGCGCGGCGGCTATGAGCGCATGCGCGAGGACTTCAGCCTCGAGAAGGAGCGCTAGGAGGGCGGCTTTCTGCGGGCGGGTTGACGGGTGCCCGTTACGCCGCCCTCGCCTGCGCTCGGGCGACGACGCCCACCCGCCAACCCGCCCGCCACTGGGCCCGCCACTGGGACCGCCACTGGGCCTGTCGATGAGGGCTGTGTTCGGTGTCAGGGGCGTAGGGATTTCGCCAGGATGAGGCTTGAGGGTTGGTAGCCGATGGCTTCGTAGAGCGCGATGGCGCGTCGATTAGCGAAAACCGCGCCGATCTCGACGCGGGCGATGCCCATTGTGGTGAGCCGGCGTTCGGCTTCCGCGATCAAGGCACGGGCGATGCCGCGCCCGCGCGCCGTCTCATCGACCCAGAGATCGGAAATGCGCCCGAAGCGTTGGTTCTCGGGCAGCACGAACTGGCCGAACTCCTCATCGATGCCGAAGATCAGAAAGCCGACCGGATCGCCGGCAGTCTCGGCGATGAGGGCACCACCGCCTTGGGACGCCCAGTCGATCAGCGCGGAGACATGGTCGCGCGCCATTGTGACCCCGGGCCGGCGGTTGGGTTCGATCGGCCGTTCGAACTCCTGCAGCCCCGTCATGGCGTGCTCGAAAAAGCGGCGATCGCTGTCTGTTGGCGGCAGCACTGCCGCACGGATCGAGAAGGAGGTCATACCGTCGCCTTTCGCATTCAGGAGGGGACAGCGCGCATGCGGGCGGCGATGGTGCCTGTTTCCATGCCCGGGGTGCCGCCGGCTGCGATGGCGGCGGCAGCGCCGGCACGCGCATGCGGGCTGCGGTTCTGGTTGAGCTTGACGGTGCTTTCCACCCTCTCCACCGCGAAGACGATGGGTGTGATGCTGCGCATCATGCGCTCCAGCGTCTCGGGCTGCATCTTGGCCGCGGTCCAGGGCGGTTTCGGCAG